>JAAPAA010000173.1 GCA_012274165.1 Thiobacillaceae bacterium | reverse complement strand
GCCCGGCGTTGAGGCAGGCCGCCAGGCCGATCGACAGCGCCAGACCCGCGTGGCCGAGCGGTTTATAAAAAGCCAGGTTCATCAACTGAGTCGCGGCGAGGGTGAAGAGCGCGACCTTGACGGGCGTTTTGATGTTCTGCCGCGCATAAAAGCCGGGCGCCAGCACCTTGACCAGGATCAAACCCAATAATCCCAAGCTGTACGCGAGCAATGCCCGCTGGGTCATGCTGACGTCAAAGGCGGTAAACGCGCCGTAATGAAACAGCGTGGTAATGAGCGGAACCCCCAACACCGCCAGTGCGGCGGCAGAGGGAAAAGCCAGCAACAAGGTCAGGCGCAAGCCCCAGTCGAGCAGTTTCGAGTATTCGGCTGGGGAATCGTCGGCGTAGTGCTTGGCCAGGCTGGGCAACAGGATGGTGCCGAGTGCCACGCCCAGCATGCCGGATGGGAATTCCATCAGCCGGTCAGCGTAGTACAGCCACGACACGCTGCCGGTGGTGAGGAAGGACGCGAAAATGGTGTTGATCAGCAGGCTGATCTGCGCGACCGACACGCCGAGCAAGGCGGGCGCCATCAGCTTGGCGATGCGGCGCACGCCGGGGTCGTTGAAGTGGCGCGTGGGGCGCGGCAGCAGATCCAGTTTTTTCAGATGCGGCAGCATCCAGGCAAGTTGCAGCACGCCACCCAGCGCCACGCCCCAGCCCAGCGCCAGCACGGGCGGGTGAAAATGTGGCGCGAGCCACACTGCAGCGATAATCATCGCCACATTCAGCAGCACCGGCGCAAATGCGGGAACGGAAAATTTGCTGTGGGTATTGAGGATGCCCGCCGCCAGTGCGACCAGCGAGATAAAGATAATGTAGGGAAAGGTAATGCGCAGTAGCGTCACGGTGAGGTCGAACTTTGCGCCATCGGCACGGAATCCCGGCGCACTGACATACGCCACCCACGGCGCACCGAAGATGCCCAGCAGCGCGATGACGACCAGCACCAGCGTGAGCGCTGTCGCCACCTGGTCGACCAGGGTTTTGGTGGCGTCGTGTCCGAGACGGTTTTTGTATTCCGCCAGAATCGGCACAAATGCCTGTGAAAATGCGCCTTCGGCAAACATCCGCCGCAACAGGTTGGGAATTTTGAAGGCGACGAAGAAAGCGTCGGTCATCATCCCGGCGCCGAAGATGCGTGCAACGACAGCGTCGCGGACGAATCCCAGTATGCGTGAGAGCAGGGTCATGCTGCTGACCGCGGCGAGGGCTTTGAGTAGGTTCATGAATCAGAGTGTGTTGTTTGCGCGCATTGTGGGGGGCGAGCGGGTGCGCTGCAACTCTGCTGTCAGCAGGCTTGATTTTTTACCGGCTTGTTCCGTATAATCGCGGGCTTCGGTGAATTGGCCCCTTTGTAAATGGGCTGCCTACATAAATTTATTTGCCTTGCGCGGAGCGCGGGGCCTACAGGAGCAACAACATATGGCGAATTCCGCCCAGGCGCGCAAGCGCGCACGTCAAGCCAGCGCACAGCGCGACAGCAACATGAGCCAGCGCTCGGAATTGCGTACTGCAATCAAGAAAGTACGTAAAGCCATCGAGGCAGGTGACAAGGCTGCGGCACAACAGGTTTTTCAGGCTTCGATGAGCGTGATCGACAGCATTGCTGACAAGGAAATTGTTCACAAGAACAAGGCCGCACGTCACAAGAGCCGCCTGTCCTTGGCCGTCAAGAGCATGGCTTGAGCGCTGACTTTTTAATCCAGTCAGTCTTTGCCCAATAAAAAACGCCGCTTAATGCGGCGTTTTTTATTGGCTGTGTTTGCGGGGATCAGTCCGCGTTTTCGACGAGCAATTCGTTGGTGTTGGCAAACGCTTGCAGGAAACGGTAGGCGTCGGGATCAGTTGTTTTGAGTTTTTTATCCACGATCACGCAAGGAATGTTGTCCAGCGTGGTGGGTTGGACGTAAGGCGAGTAATTGGTGCGATTGTTGGGATCGATTACCGCGAAGGCGCCAGCCAGCCGATCCGCCCAGTCGCTGGGCCGGAACCGGGATCCCTTGGCGGTGATGCCGCGAATAATGAGGGGGGCGTTGGCCGTGACGTCATCCATGAGGGAGTGCTTCTAAGGGAGTTGCCGGATTTTAGCACGCAGGCCAAGCGTGGACGTGCTTGCGCAGCCAGACCGTTCTGATGATACTGGCGCGGGTTTACCCGATTAAAAAAGTCAACTATTCGCATGAGGAGAGAACCATGAAAAACCCGCTGGATTCGTTGTGGGGCACCGTCATTGCCGGTCTGGTGCTGACCGCTGTATTGGTTGTTTTTGCAAGGAATTTCTTGGGATAAGGGGGCACAATGGAAAACATTAATCTGGTTGCTGCGCTGGCCCGCTGGATTCATTTCATGGCAGGCGTGATGTGGATAGGCTTGCTGTATTACTTCAATTTCGTGCAGGTAGCGGCGCTGAAAAATGCCGGCGCCGATGGCACGGCAGCGGGCATCACCAAACACGTTGCGCCGCGCGCGCTGCTGTTTTTCCGCTGGTCGGCGCTGGTCACCTGGTTCGCTGGCGCCGCGCTGCTGGGGCCGCTGTTTGTCGACGCTTTTCTGCTGCGTAACGGGATGGGGCCGATGGGGATAGGCGCGTGGCTGGGCACGATCATGCTGTTCAATGTGTGGATGCTGATCTGGCCGAATCAGAAGAAAGTGCTGGGCATGACCCCGGCATCCGACGCTGAGAAAAACACAGCGCGCCGGGTGGCTTTCCTCGCCTCGCGTACCAATGTGATGCTGTCGATCCCGATGCTGTTCTTCATGGCAACGGGGTGGTCTCACCGGGCCCTTTTCGGCCTATAATCAAGGCAGTGCATGATAAGCACGGCGGCTTAGGCCGCCGTTTTCAATTTCGCTGCTTTTGTTAATTCAATAAGGGCAGCAATTTCTCAGGACAGCCTGCTCGATGACTGCCATGACAACACACTTGATGAATACCTATGCGCGTCAGCCCGTTGCCTTTGTGCGGGGCGAGGGCGCTTACCTGTGGGACGAATCCGGCAAGCGTTATCTCGATGCGGTGGCCGGGGTGGCGGTGAATGGGTTGGGGCACGCCCATCCCAAGCTGGTGAAAGCCATCGCCGATCAGGCTGCCATGCTGATTCATTCATCCAACCTGTATCGCATACCGCTCCAGGAAGAGCTGGCCGATCGGCTGTGCGCGCTGTCCGGCATGGACAAGGCGTTTTTCTGCAATTCAGGTTGCGAGGCGAATGAAGCGGCGATCAAGCTGGCGCGTCTGTATGGCCACGGCAAAGGGGTCGAAGTGCCGACCATCATCGTGATGGAAAAGGCATTTCATGGCCGCACCATGGCGACCCTCACGGCGACTGGCAGCCGCAAGATTCAGGCGGGATTCGAGCCGCTGTTGTCGGGCTTTGCGCGGGTGCCATTTAACGACCTCGACGCAATCCGCCACGTGGGCGAGCACAACAAGAGCGTGGTCGCGGTGCTGGTCGAAGTGGTGCAAGGCGAGGGCGGTATCAATATCCTGCCATCCGAATTCCTCGTTGAATTGCGCAAGATTTGCGATGCCCACGGCTGGCTGTTGATGCTGGATGAAGTGCAGACCGGCATCGGCCGCACCGGCACCTGGTTCGGTTTCCAGCATTCCGGTGTGATGCCGGACGTGATGGCGCTGGCCAAGGGCCTGGGGTCGGGCATGCCGATTGGCGCGTGCCTGGCGCGTGGCGCGGCAGCGGATGTATTCCAGCCCGGCAATCATGGCTCGACTTTCGGCGGCAATCCGCTGGCGTGCGCGGCCGCGCTGGCCACACTCGATGCGATTGAGGAAGAGAAGCTGCTGGAAAACGTGAACGTTCGCGGCGAAGCGATTCGTGCTGGCTTGCGCGCAGCCTTGAGCGGCGTGCATGGCGTGGTCGACATTCGCGGCGAGGGCATGATGATCGGCGTTGAGCTGGATCGTCCGTGCGGCGAACTGGTGGGCGTGGCTCGCGATGCCGGCGTGCTGATCAACGTCACCGCCGACACGGTGATTCGTCTGGTGCCACCGCTGGTGTATGGCGCGGCTGAAGTCGATGCGCTGGTCGCGGCCGTGTCCGCCATCGTTAAAACCTATCTGCAACAGGCGGCGTGATGC
>JAAPAA010000172.1 GCA_012274165.1 Thiobacillaceae bacterium | reverse complement strand
GTTCAAGTCGGCGCCGACAAATGTGTAGACCTTCCCTGCCGTTGAATCCACGATAGGCGCATCCCTGACCCCAACGCTATTGAAAAGGGCGAGCTGCCCGCTGCTCAAAACGGCGCCGCTGGTCGCGTTGACGGAATGAAGTCGCCCGCCGCTAGTGGCGCCTGCCTTGCTGCCCACGAAGACCAAGCCGCTGACCGAATCATAGACGGGCGACGTAAGTATGTTGCCAGGGCTTGTTGGGCTTATTACGGCAACCGGCCAGGGGGCAGTGGCCTCTGCCGGTGCGAGGCCGGTGGGAACGCCGAAGATGTCCCCGAAGACGTTGGTGAATCTGTGCAGGGTTCCGTTGTCGGCGCCGACGTAGAGCGTATCGCTCGCGTAGTCGTAGTACGGCGATGAGTTCGTATTGGCGGGGGCCGGGGCGCCGCTTAGGGCAATCTTCAGCATGCAAGGCGCAGTACACGTGCGGTAAGCGGCATTCGTTGCCGCAGTGGTTGGTACAGTGGGCACGCCGACCGTTCCGGGTGCGGCGCTGCTCCACTTGAGCAGGACCAGCGTTGCTCCAGTACCTGCGGTACCGGTGCCCTGGACGAACGCAACTTGCGTGCCGTCAAGCGAGAGCACCGGCGAAGTCTGAACAAGGGCCCCGTTTCCGGTGTTGTAAGACCAGAAAGTGGCCGGCACCGGTTGCGTCGGACTCGTTCTACATGCGCCTTTGTAAAGTTGGTTGAACGCGACGATCGTCGGTTGTCCTGCCGCGCCGGTACCTGGGGTAATTGTTATCCCGGTAACGTTGGACAAAGTCGTCGCGATGTTGATATTGGGGTTCGGCCCGGTGGTGATCGAACTAATCGTCACGGAGTTGCTTGAATTGGTCGCAGTTACTCCGGCGGTGCCCCCGTTGCGCGCGATTGCATCCGCGACATTGGCCGCCGTGACGGCGAGCGAAGTCCCGATCTGAAAATCGAATCCGGAGTTCAGACTGGTCCTGGCGGTGAGGACGAGGTCCGGCGATCCGGTTCGGGTGATGGTCAAGGTCTGGCCAGCACTCGGTTGGCCGCTCAAGGCTCCGCTCCAAATGGAGAGTTGACCGGTGCTCGTGGCGCCCGCCGAAGCCGTGGGGTAGACGATAAAGTCAGCACAGTCCGCACTCGCAAAACTGGCACCGTATTTCGCGGGGAAAACGCCGGCTTTGCCCACGCCGCTGACCCCGCCCAAGACGTTGCTCCAGTCGCGATGAACTTCCTGGCCAGTGGCCGGCGGGTTACGGTCGTTCCGCTTGAACCACTGCAACTGCTGGGGCGAGAACGGGTTCGACTGGGTGGGTTCTACGAATCGCTGCTTCCTCGCGACCTGTTGGGCGAAGCGGGGGTCCTTGGACTTGCGCTTCCATTCCTCGAAAGCAAGGGTGCCCTTCCGAACCGCTTCCTCCCGTGTATCAGGGTTCGCATAGATCAGATGCCTGTGGCTCCAGTCCTGCGGGCCACCGTTACGGATATCCGGCGCGGCGGATTGCGCGCGTGCCGCAGGAATCAACGCATATGACAACAGCGCGCCTGACAACGCAATCGCGACGGTTCGCCGAAAAAATGGACTCATCTTGGGTTCCCTTGTACGAGTCGGCCTCAATCTCATACGCGAGTGCCAGATCTTGACGTGAGGCGCGCGTCCAACCCTTGTTCACTCAAATGCAATGAGGTCGCTTCAGTTACGAATAGTAACATGGCAGGCATGGGGCAATTGATCGTCACTGGACGACAAACATCACGTTCGTGTGATTTTCCCGTAATTCGACCATTGGTCGCGCGCTCGACGCACCCTCATCGGCCCTTGGACGAGGTGTTCCCGGACAAGGAGATGCGGGCACGAAAAGTCCCCGGGTAGGCAATATTCGCCGAGTTCCGCTGATATGTTGTAACAAATATTACGATTTAGCCTCTAGCCAGCGTAGCATCTGCACTATCCACCTTGGAATGAAATGAAACAGCTCGGACGGATCTTTCTTATCTTGCTTGCGCTTGGCCTGTGGCCGTTTGCGATCACCAACCTGGCCTTCGCGCAGGCGGCGGTTACGCCGGAGTTCCGCGGGGCGCCGCATGACTGGAGCCACAGGCACCTGATTTACTCGCAGGCGCAGTCGCGTGAAGATGCGGTCAGGAGAGGCACCCTGGCCTTCGAGGAATGGAAGAAGAAGAGTCTGGATCCTCGCTACGCCGTGCAAGCGGCGCGCCGGCAGCAGCTGACCCGACCTACCGCTCAGAGCCCCTTCACGCCCGAGCAGCTGACATGGGCAAACCGATTCACAAGGGTGCCGCCGTCGCCCCGGGAGGACATCACACGCGACTGGGCAGTGTCGCTGGGTGTTTCCGGTGTCGGATTACCCGGTGTTTTTCCGGCCAAATTCAGCTTTGATATCAATGCCGCACCCAGTTGCGCCAACGATTTTGTGGTCTACACCACGGCTGCGTCCGGTGCCTTGCCCCCGCCAACGGGCACCGCTGCGAGCCAGACGGGAACTTTCACGAACAATCCGAATGCCAACCAAAGGGTGACTATCACCAATGGTGCTCAGAGCGTCGTTCTTGTTGCGGCCGGCAACAACACCGGTCTCAATTTCCAGCGCACTGGCACCAACACCACCATCGCGAGCAACCTGGCAGCCGCGATTAACCGCAACGGGGCAACCGTAGGCGTCACGGCAACCAGCGCGGCAGCGGTTGTGACGGTCACGGCGACGACACCTGGATCCGGCGGAAACAGCATCACCCTCGTCGAAGGTTTGTCAAACTTCACGTGGGCCGGCGGCACTCTGACAGGCGGTGCTGACCCAGTTGGGCAGCCAACGATCGTGGCGTTCCATAACCTGTATAAGACAACGTGCGGTGCGGCGGTGCCGACCGCCTATTGGTCGTACAGCACGGGTGCCGGCGCATTCACCGAAACCTCGCCGGTGCTTTCCTGGCCGGGCGACCAGGTGGCATTCATTCAGCGCACCGGTTCGGTGGCGAGCCTGGTCGTGCTCAAGTGGAGCGGCACTGCTTCCGTCGGGACGGTGGCGGCGCCGACTGCGCCGACCAGCCTAGCGGCTGCAAGTTACCGCGCATGCGCAGCCCCATGCATGACCGTGATGGCCTTCAACGGAAATCCGAACAACACCAATTCGGAGCCGTTCTACGACTACACGAATGATGTTCTCTACGTGGGTGACGCAACGGGAAAGCTGCACAAGTTCACAGGCGTGTTCAACGGAACGCCTGCCGAGGCGGGAGCTCCGTGGCCGGTGACTGTGAGCCCGGGCAATATGCTGTCCTCACCCGTTTACGATTCGTCAACTGGGCTGGTCTTCGTGGGCAGCGACACGAATACGAACTCAACGGGCGGGCAGCTCCACTCGGTCTGTGCCACCCCGCCGGTGCCGGCCAACACGGTGTGCGCCGCGGCCGGCACGGTTGTTAGCAGCTCGCAGCTTGCAGCCTATACTATTGTCGCAAGCGGGCTGAAGACCACGGGCGTGCGCGATGGTCCCATCGTGGACTCGACCGCAAAGCGCATTTATGTATTCGTCGAGTCTGACACGAACGCCACTTGCGGAGGTGTCAATTGCAAAGCTGTGTTCCAATTTAGAACGGATTTCCCTATCAATAGCGCAAGTAACGGAACAGGCGTGGGTTTGGCGAGGACCAATGTGGGAAGGGGCCAGATCGGGACACGCATCTTGTATGCGGGAGTATTTGACAACGACTACTATGACTATGCAACTGGCACCGAGGCCAGTCCCACCGGGAATCTGTACGTTTGCGGCGCATTGCCGAGCGGCACCGACTCCAAGAAACCCGTTCTGTGGCGAATCCCGATCACCAATAACGTGATGAGCACTACAGCGGTTGTGGGCCCCACGCTCGTCACAGTGGCCAATCCGAACGGTATCGACGCCAATACGGCTGACTGTTCTCCTATCACCGAGGTCATGAACGGCGCGAACGAATATATCTACGTGAGCGTCAGTGACCTCGGCAACAAGACCGGGTGCACTTTGTCCTGCATCTATATGCTAAGAACCGTTTCAGGCGGCGTGGCTGTGCCGTGGACTACGACAACGCCTGTGGTGGCGGGGCTGCCGGCGCCGGGGGGCACCAGCGGGATCATCGTCGACAACATCTCCTCGACGACGGGTGCGTCGCAAATCTATTACTCGACGCTCACCAGCCCCGGCAATGCTGTGCAGGCCAGTCAGGCAGCCCTCCAATAGAAGAAGTTGTACGCGTCTAATGGCGCAAGAAATATTTGCGCTTGCAGCGAGCGGATGGAACCTGGTCCGGCGACAGTGACGGCACCCGCAAGCGGGACGGTCGCCAAGAGGCTGATTTCCGGCATATCCATCGCGCTCGCTGGCGAGCGCGGATCCGGATCGCGAATCCTGCGCTACTTCAGGATGTCGCCGACGCAGAGGTACTTCATCTCCAGGTACTCGTCCATCCCGTGGCTCGAGCCTTCGCGGCCCAGCCCCGACTGCTTGACGCCGCCGAACGGCACATGCTCGGTCGCGATGATGCCCACGTTGATGCCGACCATGCCGTACTCCAGCGCCTCGCTGACCCGGAAAATGCGGCCGACGTCGCGGCTGTAGAAATAGCTGGCCAGGCCGAACTCGGTGTTGTTGGCCGCGGCAATGGCATCCTGCTCGGTCTTGAACTTGAACACCGGTGCCACCGGCCCGAAGGTTTCCTCGCGCGCGCACAGCATGCTGGCGGTGGCGCCGGAGATGACCGTGGGCTGGAAGAACTGGCCTTTCATCTTGGCGCCGCCCACCACCACC
>JAAPAA010000171.1 GCA_012274165.1 Thiobacillaceae bacterium | reverse complement strand
GCTCATCTCCATGTTGGGTTCATCGCGGCTTGGCCTCGTACCGCCGCGGGGCAACCCGAGTGAGTTGGTCATTTTCGAGATGACACTGGACCTGCTCCTGGAAGCCGGCAACTATTCGCTCACCGTCAACCTGGGGCAATTGACTGCGCCCAATCGAGGGAATAGATTCGATGAGTCTCCACCCCTGGGGCCGATCGTGGTTGGATGGGACTACGAGCGCGAAGAGGCACCGTTTCTGGGAATGGTCGGCTTGCCGGCTCAAGGTAACTTCAAGACCATCACGTCGGCGACGGGAGACTTGACATGAGTGAGCTAGATGTAAGGAACGCGTGGAACTTGGCGCCAGGCAATTTCACCCCAGACAAACTCGACGAATGGTATAAGGGCTCGACGCTCAACATGCTGCCGAATAAGGCAAGGCTAGCGCATCAGGGACTTGAGGCATTCCTGACGGGGTGGCTTCCCGAACAGCCGATCATCGGCAAAGATACGCGTGTCATCGGCGTGGGAAGTTGCTTCGCGAGCTACTTTTTGCTGTGGCTTGCCGAAAACGGTTTCAACCGTCAGCTCGATACCTCGCCTCATAACGCGTTGGTCAGGTACGGCGCGGCCTTCGAGAATCCGGCGGTCATCGCGCAGCAATTTCGTTGGGCATTCGAAGGGCTAGACGTTGGCCAAGTCAAATGGATCGCGAAGGACAAGGAACTCTTCGAAGCGAGCGAAGAACGCCGACTGTTGGTACGCCGCACACTTGAGCAGACGGATGTGCTGGTTCTCACGCTTGGGTTGTCAGAGGTGTGGTACGACAGTGAGACCGGCGAGCCGTTGTGGCGTGCGCTCACCAAGCGTCATTACGACCCGCAGCGCCACGTCTTCCGCGTCGAGAAAGTGACCGACACCATCCGATGGCTCGAAAAGATTGAGTCTATCCGCGCGCGGCATCTCCCCTCGCTCAAAATAGTCTTCACGGTTTCGCCCGTGCGGCTCAGCGCGACGTTCAGGCCCATCTCGGCGATCAGCGCCAACAGCGTTTCCAAGGCAATATTGCGCGCGGGCCTGGACGAATTTCTCCGCAGCCAATCGGACAAGCTTAATCGCCTCCTCTACTACTTTCCTAGCTTTGAAATCGTCCAGGACTATTTCCGTGATCCTTTCGAGGAAGATAATCGCCACGTCACTCCATTCGTGGCAGCCCAGGTAGTTCGTTGCTTCGCTGAGAACTTTTGCGACACTTCTGTTTTTCCCAGGCCGCCACGGGACGCGAGGTCTTCCGAATCGCCATTCAATAATTCCTTTCTTGCGCTATCGAACGAGAAAATGTTCAACCCCGCAGCCGGTGAACATGCAGCGCGAGTTGCCGAGCTGGAGGGGCGGGTAGCTGAACTGCAGCGTATAGCTGACGAGCGTATGCAAGTCATCGACGGCCTGGACCGCGCCGCGCGTGAGCGCCTTGAACTTGTACAGAGACTCGATGCTGAATGTGCGCGCTTGCGTCAATTGCGGTCCGCACCTTAGCCGCCGATGCTTTCGATACCCGTGTTCTATTCGTTCGCCCGCTCCGGCGGGACGCTGGTGAATCAACTGCTTGGCTAGCATGGCAGCTGCGTGGTGTTGTCGGAGGTTAACCCGACAGCGAGTTATAAGCCGGTCACTGAGCAGGCCGTGGAATGGCTACAGCTAGTCGATCGGGGCGACGCACTTGCGTTTTCGGCGCTGCCTTATCGCGATCAGATCAGTCGGTTGCGTGATCTCGCTGAGCAACGTGGAAAGCAGCTCGTCGTACGCGACTGGGTTACAGTTAATTTCCTGCCGCACTGCGCGGGTGATCGCGCGGAGCCCAGCGGCCAGCTCGAGCAGGAGATGTACCTTGCGCGGGCTGGGCTGGTACCGCTGTCCTTGGTAGTAACGCGGCGGGCGGCTGCAGTGTATCGCTCATTGCGGCACAACTTCCCGCACCTCAAGGAGCTTAGCCCGGAGACGTTTGCGTCGGCGTATGCGAGCTACGCGCGTGCGGTGGCCCACCTGCCCCGCGTTCACCTGGAGGCACTTCGCGCGGACCCTGAAGTCATTCTGAAACAGATTCTCGGCCACTTCGGCTTCGATGCCTCGGATAGCAGCGCTATCCTGGGCAATTTCCACCTTTTCAGAAGCTGCACTGGCAACACGGCCCTGAGGGAAAGCAGTGAATCCGCCTCTTCCAAAGTGATAATTCCGGCCGTGCGGGAGCCCTCTATTGTCGACATCCCCAACGTAGTACATTCCGTCCTCGCAGAAGCAGACCGGGTTCTGGGTTATGGAACATAAAGACAACGCTCTCTGGGCGGTCATCGAGGCCCGTGACACTGCCATCGTGCGCCTGCATGCATTGCGTGACCGTGACAGTGCGGCGCTCAATGCCAAGGAGTCCGAGATCCGCACGCTCGACGCGGCACTTCAGGCGGCGCGAATGCAACTCGCGTCCAATTCCTCGGCATCGGCGAATTCGGAAGCGATTGTTGCGCAATTGGCAGAGAAAGGTGCCCTCATCCAGAG
>JAAPAA010000170.1 GCA_012274165.1 Thiobacillaceae bacterium | reverse complement strand
TGTTGGAAAACTCATGAAGACATTCTTTGCATTTATCGTGGGTGCGATAGCACTGTTGACCTCGGGGTTCGCGTTGGCGCAGAGCGGAAACATGATGAACGGCGGCACCTGGGGCAGTGGCTGGATGGGCAGTGGTGGCTGGATGGGCGGCTATGGCGGAGTATGGACACCGATCCTGCTGGCCGTCATCGTCATCGGCGTGATTGCGTGGATCGTCACGCGCGGGCGTAAGTAGCCAAGGCCGGGCATTTGCGCCCGGCGCGGACTCGCTACCGGGTCGTACGGCGCAGCCGCAGAGCATTGGTGATAACGGAAACCGAGCTCAGACTCATCGCCAGCGCGGCGATCATGGGCGACAGCAGCTGGCCGGTGAACGGGTAGAGCACGCCGGCCGCCAACGGAATGCCCAGCGCGTTGTAGACAAAGGCAAACCCCAGGTTTTGCCGCATGTTGCGCACCGTCTCCAGCGACAGCAGGCGTGACCGGGCAATCGATCGCAGATCGCCCTTGACCAGGGTCACGTGGGCGGAATTGATGGCCACGTCCGTGCCCGTCCCCATCGCGATGCCGACGTTCGCCTTGGCCAGCGCCGGCGCGTCGTTGATGCCGTCACCGGCCATGGCAACAATCTTTCCTTCGCGTTGCAGACGCTCGACCAGAGCAAGCTTGTCCTGCGGCTTCACTTCGCCGTACACGTCGGCGATGCCGAGCCGCGTGGCCACGGACCTGGCCGTCGTCAGACCGTCGCCGGTCGCCATGATCACATTGATCCCGGCGTCCCTGAGGGTGGTCAACGCCTCGACCGTGGTCGCCTTGACCGGGTCCGAGACCGCGATCAAACCGGCCAGGCGGCCTTCGACTGCGAGGTACATGACGCTGGCGCCTTCACTGCGCAAGCCTTCCGTTTCCTTTTGCAGCACTTTCCATTCGACCTTTTCGGCCTCCATCAGCGCGGTGTTTCCGAGAGCGATGCGGCGTCCGCGCACGTTGCCGCGCACGCCGATGCCGCTGGCGGATTCGAAGGTTTCCGGCTTGTCCAGTGTCAGTCCGCGCCTGCGGGCCTCGGAGACGATGGCTTGCGCCAGGGGATGCTCGCTGCCCTGGTCGACGCTGCCGGCGGTCTGCAATACATCTTGTTCGGCGAATCCGGGCGCCGGAATCACGCGGTCGAACGCCGGCTTGCCTTCGGTCAGAGTCCCGGTCTTGTCCACGATGAGCGTGTCGACCTTGCGCAGGCCTTCGATGGCGGCCGCGTCGCGAAAGAGGATGCCCTGGGTCGCCGCGCGGCCCGTGGCGGCCATGATGGACATGGGGGTCGCCAGTCCAAGGGCACAGGGGCAGGCGATGATGAGCACCGCGACGGCGTTGACGAAGCCGTAGACCCAGCTGGGCTGCGGCCCGAAGAATCCCCACCCCAGCAGGGTGAGCGCTGCGATCAACACCACGATGCCGACGAAATAGCCGGCAACCACGTCCGCCAGGCGCTGCATCGGCGCCCGGGAACGCTGGGCCAGCGCCACCATCTGGACAATCTGCGACAGCATGGTCTGGGCGCCCACCTTCTCCGAGCGCATCACTAGGGCGCCGCTGGTGTTGATGGTGGCGCCGATGACCTTGTCGCCCGGCCGCTTGGTGACCGGCAAGGGCTCGCCGGTCAGCATGGACTCGTCCACGGCGCTTTCGCCTTCGAGGACCACGCCGTCCACGGGCACCTTTTCGCCGGGTCGCACCCGCAGTGCGTCGCCAACGTGCACGTGCGTCAGTGGAATATCTTCCTCGGTGCCGTCGGCCCGGATGCGCCGGGCCGTTTTCGGCGCGAGGCCCAGCAACGACCTGATGGCCGCCGAGGTCTGCGACCGGGCCCTCAATTCGAGAATCTGCCCCAACAGGGTCAGGGAGATGATCACGGCTGCCGCCTCGTAGTAGACGCCGACGCGGCCATCCATGAGAAGGGCTGGCGGAAAGAGGCCCGGGGCAAGCGTCGCGACGATGCTGTAGCCATAGGCCGCGGAGACCCCCAGCATGATCAACGTCCACATGTTGGGGCTGCGGTTCTTCACCGACTGCACGCCCCGGGCAAAGAAGGGCCAGCCGGCCCAGAGAATGACGGGACTGCTCAGCAGCAACTCGATCCAGCTTTGTTGAGGCAGGCCGCCTTCGACCAGGCGGTGCCCGACCATGGCGAGCGCGGTGACGATGACCGTGAGCGGCAATGTCCACCAGAACCGGCGCCGGAAATCGATGAGCTCCGGGTTTTCGCCTTCTTCGAGCGAAGGCATGACCGGCTCCAGCGTCATCCCGCAGATCGGGCAATTCCCGGGCGCCGGCAGCCGGATCTGTGGATGCATCGGACAGGTAAAGATCGTTCCCTCGGGAGCGACGGCGGCCGGTTCGCCGTGACCATCATGGCCGGGTTCGTGATGATGCAGGTGCGCTATGTCGTTCATCGATTGATCCTTCGGGCCGCTACTCGGCAGCGGGTTTCCATTCCTGTCTGTTCAGCGCCGCGACAAGGCGGCTTCAGCTGCAGCAGCAACCGCCGCGCTTGGGCGCCGCAGCAGTTGCCGGACGATCGGACGCAGCCTGCGCTGGCACAGGTGTGAAGCCTGCCGCCTTGATGGCTTGGCCCAGCTGGGCCTCGTTGGCTTGGGCAGGCTCGATCTCTACCCGGTGCGAGGCGAGGTCGATTCGCACCGTCGCGCCTTGGTCGGCCGCCGTGACGGCCTTGGTGATGGTGCCGACACAGTGGCCGCACGTCATGTCGTTGACCTGGAAAACAATCATCTGGATGCTCCGGTGGGTGGTTGATGAGGTAGTGTCAACCCTCCCATGATGGGAGAGTCAAGCGATAGGATGCGCCAGAGACCTTGCGACTGCCGCCAGCTTGAAGGCCACGCGGTCTGTTCTCGACGATACGCACGTCGCGCTGTGCCGTCTGTGCGGCAGCGTACGGTGCAACAGGCGTCCTGTCGAGCGACAAGCGCCCCGTGGCGGTAGTGCGAACAGCGCTTGGCCTCCCGTGCATGGGGCTCGCCCAAACAAAATGCCTCGCGGATGCGAGGCATTCACATCGGGCGACTACGTGGAACCCTGACAGAGCCCGCCGTGGTCGATGGGAGACAAGAACTTAGAGCTTCTCGGCTTCCTTGGCCTGCAGGTCATCGGTCGAGTTCCCCTTGCCGGTATGCGCCTTGGCCAGGTGTTCGCGTTCCGCAGCGGCTTTAGCTGTGCTGCTGCCGGCGGCCTGCGCTTGGGGCTGCATTGCCCTCGCGTCAGTGCCATGGGCCTTGGCGTTGTGCGTGGCCTCGGCCGCGGCCTGGGCCTTTGCGCTGCCCTGCATCTGGACTTCGGGTACGGCGGTGGCAGTCTGGGCGAACGCGGCGGTGGCGAACATGCCGGACAGAATCAAGATTGAAAGTTTGTTCATGATGAAAGGTTCCTTTGGTATGAACTAGAAGGACTCGAGCTGCTTTTCCCTAGTCCAAGAGAAGGAGCTCTGAAAACTTATTGAGGCCGGGTGGCGTTGCCGCGGTCAGGCGGGAAATTGCTGCTTGAACGCGCGCATTTCAGCGTTGCTCGGGGTAGCGGGCGGCGGGTTGTGGGCGATCTTGTCCACGCAGACCAAAGTGCCGTTTTGGAAGGCCACGATGTGCTGCGGGAAAAGATACCCGACTTCACCTCCGACGTAGCGGCCGCCGTCAGCCATGACGGGATTGCTGTGGAATCGCAGGTATTCATTGGTTACCTGCTGATGCGTGGTGCTGCTCTGCACGGGGCCGTCGATCCATCCTCTTTCGCCGCCGACGAAAACGCTGGAACTTTGTGCAAAGGCGGCCGGAGCGGCGAGGGTGGCCAGGGCGATGGCGATGACGTTGGTGCGTATTGACATAATGAAACTCCTTGAACGATGTTGCGATTGCTCCCGGGCGGGGAGCCGGATGCAACCTCTGCATCACGGTTCCAACTGTAGGAAACGCACTGGCACGGCGCGCTGACCCGGACATTACAAATTCGTCATCTGTCCGGAAGAACCGTTCCTGCATTCGGCCGCTGAAATCCGCTGGACCGGCTCTGATGTGACAGAAAAGTTCATGACGGATTTGTAATCTTGCGGTCCTGCTTCTGTCAGAGAGTGGCCAGTACAGTGGCGTGGATTCGACGAAACGGCCAACTGACAGCAGGTCAGCTGTGATTGTTGAGAAGAGTCAAGCTGATCGACGATGGAGCGGCAAGACGAACCCCTATGACGTCATGCTCATCGCGAAGGGTGGCGCTGCCACCGTCTACCATAAATGCGAAGGAAACAATCTGTGAACAAATTCAAAAACATTCTCATGTTTGGCGCCCTGGGTGCCATGACTGCCATCGCGCTGCCGGCGCAGGCGCAAGCGCCGGCCGGCCATGACCACCAAGGCGCGGCCACGGACGCCCATGCGGCCCCCGCCAAAGCAGCCGAGATGAGCGAGGGCGAGGTGCAGAAGGTCGATCAGCCAGGCAAGACGATCACGTTGAAGCACGGCCCACTCAGGAACCTGGACATGCCGGCCATGACCATGGCGTTCCAGGTGACCGACCCGTCCATGCTGGGCAAGGTGAAGGTCGGCGATAAGGTGCGTTTTGTGGCCGCAAACCCCGGTGGCAAGCTGACAGTCACGGAAATCCATCCGGTGAAATAGCCGTTTCGCCGAAGGTGATCTGGGCCCGAGCTTCCGGGCCTGGAGGCAGTGAGACGTCGGTTTAGCCGCAATTCATGCCCTCTATGCCAGAAAGCGGAGCCAGCCGGAGTAAACAGAGCCGGCAATCGCCGCCAAGGCGACGAGCATCCTCGCGATCCTGAGTAGTGTGACTGCCGCACGGTGTCCCTGCTCGGCATCGTAGTGTCTGCCCACCAGGAATCGAGCCAGACGATATTCCCAACGCGCCCGGTTTCGCAAGACTTCAACGCGGGTCACAGATTGCCAAAAGATGAGTCCAAGGATTAGTCCCGCCGCATGGCTCAACCCGATACTGACCGCGTAGGTCATGAATTCCCAGAGTTCGTGCGACGTATGGGGAAAGATGTCGTCCCCATGCATTAGCGCCGACACCACGTTCATGCCCAGCGTGGCGACGAGGGCGAGCAGTGGTGAACAGAGCAACCATAGCGTGAGCGAGCGCAATCCACCGCTCGCAAGGAGAAAGCCAAACGGCAAGGGAATAACGACAGCCGCGATCAGCATGTGACGCGGGTTCAGCCCGCCGAACAGACTCATCAGAAAGTAGTGTGTGACAAACAGCATCAACACAGGCAAGCCGCATAGCACCGCGACTTCCACCATACGGGTGCGTCGTTCACGCTTGTGCGCCACGTGTCGAGCGCCCGTGACGTTCCGATCGCCCACGCCGATGGCGGTTTCCAACGCAACCAGCCGTCGCTCGGTCTCGTCGAGCCTCGCCTCGAGCAGTCGAAACGCGCGAGTATCAAATCCGCAAGAAGGGCAGCGATCAGCAGACGAGCCGATGACTTCGCGGCAAACAGGGCACTGGAACGCCTTCATCAGCTTTATGTCGCTGAATCGCGAGTGAAGGGGAGCGAATGGCCCATTTGCGATGACGATTTCCATTCCTGGCCGTTCGCCGGCGTTGGGGGTGCCTAGTCTACTTCCGCAACCCCCGTCCGGGTAACACGGAGGGTTGAGGATACAAGCTACGCATCGTTGTCGCGCTTCGTCTGCCCGCCCATTGCTCTTGGCTGTGGAGGCCTTCGCAACACACGCAACCCGCGTCCTTGACAAGGGCGGCACGCCTCGAAACGGGCTGGCATTGAAGATTGGCCCGGCTGCCAAGCGAGGCGCAGGAAATCAGTCCGCTCGCGGTTTGATCCCGCGAACGCACAGACCACCGGCAAGGCGGATCAACGCATCTGACCGCTGGACGTCCTCAACTGCTGCATGAGGGTCGTCATGCTGGTCGGCGCGACGCCTGACTTGTTGAGACTGGAGTTCATGAAGTCGGTCATCGCAGTCGCCAGTCCAGTGCGTCCGGCATCGGCTTGCATCATGCCGCCGCCCATCATGCCGCCGCCCATCGAAACCTGGGTGCTGCCCGAGCGACCGTCCATCATGCCGTCAGCGGCATCGTTCATCATGGCCGTGACGATTCCGGAAGAGGACGGCATACCGACGGTTTTCGCGTACTGCGACATCGCCGCCAGGGTCATGCCGTAGTTCATCATGGCCTGACTCGCGCCGGTTGCGGACCCGACCACCAGGGGATTGATCGGCTGGGTATGGAGGATGTCACCCACCATGAAGTAGTTTCCAACGGCGGTATTGGCAGCAGAGATGTTGGCGACCGTCAGGCCACCCGCCATCTGCTGGGCCATCGCCTGCGCCATGGCGGTAAGGGGCGTCACTGCGACGCCGGTCACGGCCGAGCCAGCCACTACACTCGGCAGCACCGCGGTCATCATGTCGCCGGTCCCCATGGCCATCGGGGAGCCGGTGGCCTCGTCGGTGTATGTGCCGCCGCTCATCTGGATCATCACCGGGCCGGCGTAGTCGCCCATGGACATCGTGAAGGCCCCGTTTACATCGGTGGTTGCACTCGCAACCTGCGAGCCCATCGTGCCGCCGGTCACCGCAAAGGCCTTGACCGTGGCCCCGCTCACCGGGCCCTTGACCACGTTGCCGCTCATGGTTGTGCCTTGAGCGGATGGCGTCGTGGCATCGATGCCACTGCTCCCGCCGCCGCCGCATCCGGCCAGCAGCAACGCGGCCACTGTAGTCACAGCGAAGGGAAGGAGTCTCGTAAAAGTGTGCGTACGTGTCATGAAAATGTCCTGTCTAAAAAAATTAGTCGTCAGATCTTTCCGCTGGAGCTGGATACTTCTTACGCCAGCGGTGCAACGCGTTGTCAGCCATTGCCATCGTGGGAATGTCAAACGGCTGCTTGCGGCACGGAACTCCTGAGCGGGCCGGCCGAGTGGCCGCCGAGCGCCGAGCGCACCCGCTCCAGCCTTTGGCGAACCTCGTGCGCGACAAGGCCGACCTCGGGATCGTTGGTCAATTGCAGCACGGCGACGGGATCCATGAACCCGACCACCAGACGCCCGTCGGCCTCCTCCCGAACAACCACATTGCAGGGCAGCAGCAGTCCGATGTCCGGCTCGGCGTTCAGCGCGCGGTGGGCCAGCGGCGGATTGCAGGCGCCCAGAATCCGATAGGGCCGCCCGTCGATGCCCAGCTTGGCCTTCATCGTGGCCTGAACGTCGATGTCGGTGAGGATCCCGAAGCCTTCGGTCTTGAGCGCCTCGGTCACGAGAGCGACCGCCTGCGCGAAGCTCTGGTCCTGGAGGACGCAGTGAAAGCCGTAACCCGAAGCGGCCGGTACCAGCCCGGTACGTTGTGTGGAGATCATTTCATCCCCCTCACTTCCCGGCCGGGGACGGCGGCATGCGATCCATCATCATTTCCATCATCATCTGCATCATGTCCATGCGCTTTGCCATCATTTGATCGTGCTTGGACATGTCCGCCGGCATGCCCTTGGGATCGGCGCCGGCGCCCATGGCACCCATTGCACCCATGGCACCCGTGCCGGCCATCGGGCCACCCATGCCCGACATGCCTTTCATCATGTTCATCCCATCTTGCATGGCCTTCATATGGTCGGCCATCAGCTTGCTGCGCTCTTCGGGGGTCTTGGCGCTCATCATCTTTTCGTGCATGGCGCGCATGGTCTTCATCTGCTCGTCCATCCTGGTCATGGCGTCGGGTGTGGGCATGCTGCTGGCAGCCGCGGTGCTCATGGGCATGGCGGGCGTGGTGCCGCAGGCGATCAGTGAACCTGTAGCGGAAAGGGCAACGATCAGTGGAATGAAACGAAAGTGAGTCATGACAGACTCCTGGGTTGGTTGGGTTAGGTTGGGAACGGCGCGGGTTGTCCGACGGGCAGGCACTGGATCATTTGTCCTTGCGACCCATGATCAATGCCACGACACCGGCAACGACCACGACCAGCAGGATCG
>JAAPAA010000169.1 GCA_012274165.1 Thiobacillaceae bacterium | reverse complement strand
TGGCATCGCCGCCGGAACCGAGCCGCTGGATTAGCTCTTGCAGCACGTCCTCCAGCGTCATTTGTCGTCGGCTTCCTCGTCGATCTTCGGCTCCATCGGCTCGATGCCGGAATCGATAAGCATCTTCCGGATGATCAAGTCGCGCGCGTCGTGGCGCAGCGCGCACCAGTTGGGGTAACTGATCTTGAAGCTCCGCATGCGCCCCCGCACGCCGGGTGTGGGAGCAAACGTGACTTTGATCTCCGCCTGGGTGACGTGAAACGGCGGCAGGCTGATCTTATCCAGCAGGTCGTAAACCGCCTTCGCATCGCCTGCCGGGTCCGCTTCCACAATCACGCGGCGCTTCTTGCCGCTTATCAGACTGAAGCGAAGCCGACGCACCGCCACTGATTCGATGCCGCAGTCCGCCGGGTACGTAAATTCAAAATCCCGGTCCGCCAGCGCATCCAGGGCATAGACCCGGTTATCATCCGCGAGCTCGTCCAGGTCATCGAACTTGAGAATGGTCTCGGCGAAGATCCGCTGCAGTTCGGGTACCGCCACTGTGTTTCGCGGGGCATGGATGTCGAGTGAGCCCTCAGTTTCGGAATATACGAAAATGATTTCGAATGCGGGATGGCGCGATCGGGGAGCAAGTGCATTGCGCATCCACTCCAGGCCCGATTGCGCGAAGTCCTCCGGATACGCGAAGAAATACTCTTTCTCGTACCGCCGGAAAACTTCTACCTTGCAGTTGCGGCCACGACCTTCCTTGCTATGGAAATGCTCGCCAATAGCTGCGGCAAGCCGCTCAACGTTTTCGTTGTCCACGTCGGGCGTCAGATGCGGCAGGTCGTTCCGCTTTTTCCAGAGCGATTCCGATATATTGTCCGCCTGCAGGAATAGCGTGGCGCCTGTCCAGTAACGGGGATGCTCCAGGAACGCCCACATGACCGCACCATGAAATCCGTCGATGTTGGAGATAGCGGCCGGAAACGCCTTGTCCTGGTGAAAATCCGCTTCATCCGCAAGCGCCTTCACGCCGCCCTGGCAGGCCATGGCATCAATGTCCTGGCACTCCGCCTCGATCTGCGCTTGCTTGTCGTCGGGCAACGCCATCACGCCCTGGAAAATCGGCTCCGCCTCCATCTCGTTCAGCTTGTCGAAGGCGATGTCGTGCAAGACGCCGTGCTTCTCCTTGAAGTAACGCGCAAGCAGCCCGTTGGGCGTGCGGCGGAAGAACTGCAAATGCGAATATTGCCCGGCCATGTTTTCTGTCCACGGGGGAGTTGGCATTAATCGTTTCGATTCACACACTCGCCGTGCCTCACGCGATGTCCGAGACCATGACGTCGCAGGGACCCTGACGAGCAGCTGTAATTATATACAGTATGCGGTCAAAGGTCTTTTACGCTCATCCAGGGCACGTAGTAGGTGGGCACAGAGGCCGATTGAGGTAAGACCGACGCAACACGTATAGCGTAGATCGCGGCTTATGTCAGAACACGCGATGCCGCAACGGCCGAAAACGTCCGCAGGTAGCTTTCGCACGCAGCCGACTCGGATTCATGATCGTCTAAACTTTCCCCTATTCGCACCCTTGCCTTCAATGGCTTGATGCTTAGACACCAATCGATTGCACGCAACCAGCACTGCCCACGGCACCTCGCCAAGTCGGTCCGCCAGCGTTGCATACGGTGTAAGAGCTGGCGTCAGAATGTCACGAACACGATTTTCGAGCGCGGCGTTGTCCTCGTCTAGTGCGTCCTCTTTCCAGTCGCACCAATAGATCCGTGAATGCCAGACAATGAAGTGACTACGGCAGCCGCTGTCGCGCCATACTGACGGATACAACGACATGCCCTGACGATCACTATAGAACCGCCAAGCTGGGCCTGAGCGTCCGTCCAGATTGACGGTCAGAGTGTCGCCGCAGCCATCGGGACAAGCGATGACCACCGATCGATGCACGCCGCGGTGGACTAATACCGCGGTTCCGGGTCCTCTCAAGTGGCCGTCGGCCTCGTGGCGATGGGCCACTTCGCCAGTGAGTGCCATTCGATTGGCGCGATTCACGGTGCGACAGTCACAGTAGACGCCTTCATCGTCAGCCAGCAGACGAGCTGAGATCCCAAAAAATACGCTAGACCGCGACGATACGCGTCTTCCTCACTCCCATCTTCGACATACTGTGCACGCCTAAGCAAATGCAGTGCGATAGCAGTAGCGTACTCTGTGTCGCATTCGCAGATGGCACTCCCAATCATGCGCGTTTGACGCGCACACGAATGCAACCAATCCAGACCGACGTCTGTCGTCCCGAGATTCGGTGGCCGAGAAACATCCGCAGGCGCGTACAACTGGTTTACAACCTGTGTCCAGACTGCGCGGTCAGGTACTTGATCGGGAGAGCTCGGAACTTCAAACGCCAGCCAGACTTCGAGGCTCGCCACGTCTGCGCACAGCGGCCCGGAACGCACATTCGCGAGATCGATAATGATCGCGTCATTGTTGCGCACACGCACGTTCTCGGCATGCATATCACCATGCATTGGCGCCGCACGCCACCGTTGTTCAGGCAGATTGATCAACTGCTCCCACAGATCTTTCTGAGAGTACACCGCCCCGTGTTCCGCAGCACGATCCACCGTCTTCTGTGGCACCTTGTCCCATTTAAATACGCTATCCAGGCTGCACGCCAATCGGCCGTTCGATGGTGGCCGCCTATAAGCCTGACTTCGCCAGCCCATCAAGGTATCCTCGAAAAGCGCGTGAATGTAGCGTGGCCCTTTACCCTTGAGCACCGCCTCCCAGAGTGACTCCGAATGCTCGACGAAGCTACCGACGAGAATACCGTGCTCCACGCCGTACAGGCAGCGTGACGCGTCTAGATTGGGGCGCAGATACCATGGAATATGGTGGCTCGCGTAGAGCTCGTAGTTCGACGCTTCGTTCAGAATCTTCTGTGAATCGTCGAGCTTGACGAAGAACGGCAGCGGCCGCGGACCAACCTCTGAAGCGATCAGCGTAGCTTGGGCGGAGAAAGCGGATGCCGATCGGCCACCCGACATCGGATCGAGCGTAACTACTGCGCAGTCATTAAAGGCACGCCGCACAAAGAACTCTTTCTCGCCGGTAAGCGTTACACCGTGCGGAAGTCGAATTTCAAGTTCAGCGCTGGCGTGACGTCCCGCGAGATGGCGCGCAATATTCTCCGCGGGCTCGAAGGCCGGCACATCACCAGTGCGGGCGCGCACGTTCGCCACAATGTGCCCCGTCCGTGCGGCCTCTGGGACTTCTCGCTGGAGATGCGCTTGGATTGCGTCATCGGCGGCGATTAAATACACCATGAGGCCATTGTCGAGGGCATTGCGGATCCTGTTCAGTTGCCCTGACGCCGCAGGCACGCCGGGCGGTCGGGCGCAGTAGACGACAGCACGCGCTAGTTTAAAATCTACCGATTTGCCGTCCGCCAGCGTTCGGATAACTAGGTCGCGACGCGTGAACTCGCGCTCTTCCTCGGCGTTCGGCGACAGCCCAAACCAGTACACGACATTTCGGCTAATCGCTGACATGGTGACGGGTCGGCAATGACCAGGTTTCTCCTCGCGCGAGGGCACCGGCAGTGGAACAAACAATGCAGTCCGGATCGGGGATCATTACGGTCGGCCTCATCGACCCACGCATTGCGTCATAGTGCACCATGCGTGCAGACGAAGGAATGGCAGCGACCGCGGACAAGAAGGTGGTGATCGCCACCGACGACACTGCCCCATTGAGAGAGATCACCGCCGGTTGGGGAACACCTTCCCCATTAACGTACGGGTCACGCCGGCGCTGCTCTGAACTCATCATCTCCAGCCGCACTTGGTTGGGGTCGATCCATCCGGCGCACGCCAGGCATGGGAGACCGCTGGATAGCATCTGCATTCGCCCCACCACATGGTTCACAACGCCATTAGCTGTGTGTATTGCAACCCCAATATCGATGCACGGGATTAGGAACTGGTAGGCGATCTGGTTGACAACGGCGCGACTCGCATGCGAATCGGTACACAAAAAAATGAAATCACTGTCAAGTAACATCGAGGCAACTTGCTCATCGACAACATCGGCCATCGCTTCGTGGCACTTCGCATTGGGGTTAACTGACTTAATCCAGCGAGCCGTCATTTCGACCTTGGCCTTTCCAATATCATCTGGTGTGGCGCCAACGAGCCGGTTCAAATTGCTCTCATCCACCACATCGGGATCCACAAGCAGAAAGTCGGTCACGCCCAGGTAAGCCAATTCCGTGGCGACGAACGCGCCGGTGCCACCAGAGCCTACGATCGCGACGCGTAATGAGCCGAGGGTTTGCTGAACGGACGGCCCGAACGCGAGCACTTGGCGAGCGAACCTAGGTGGTAGCGAGCTTGTGGCCGCCGGCTTGTCGTGCAGCCACCGAAGGTCCTTGCCTACGACCTGCAGCCTAGCGAGATCCGGTGAGCCAAGTTGCCGGCATTGCCCCCCCTGCTTCGTGAACATTACTGCCACGTGATACTGCCCCGCGACACGCCGCTCGAAGTAGTGTTTCAACGACTCTTCTCCGCGATCGTCTAGGGCTGAGAAGCGTTGGAGTGCCCCATCGCCAGTATGCGTGTGCGCCAGCACGACCCCAAGCCCTGCTGCGCGTGCACAATTCGCGAGTTCGACGCAATATCCAGGCGACAAAGTGGCACCGGTCGTTGTACGGGACAGATAGGCACTTTCCGGTACTGGCTTCATCTCACGGACAACATAGCGAGCAACGCCACCTCGGTAGCCTGCTGGGGCGACCAGCCCGCTGGCGCAGGTCTCCCGCGAATCGCTCGCCGCTCGCTGCTGCAGGTCTTCCACCGCGGCTTGTTCAAAAGCAATGATCATATTTATTGCGGTTTCGATAGTCGCTGCTTGATAAGCGCGAACCAGGTCAGAAGGTCATCGCGATTCGGATTCCACGGATCGACGTGCCACGAGAACCAGAGCAGCGAATCCGGTACGCCGGGAATCGGATTATTGAGCTGCGCATTCTGCGGCATGTTCCCGTTGGCCAGTCGCAAGTCGTTATCGGTCCAGAAGCAATCCGGCTTTGCGAAAGGGTAGCCCTGTGGCGCGACAAACGATACCCGGATGACCTGCTTGTTCCAGCCCACCGGCAAGGCCACGCTCGGGACGCGAATCACCCAGCCGGTACTAGGTACCTCTTGAGACTGGACTTCACCAACGCGTGTACGCAAACGCTCCAGGTGAATGTCAATCGGTCCCATGCTCAGCCGAAAGTTGCGGGGGGCACCAGCGTAAACCTCGCGGGCCCGTGACCCGTGTCCAACTGCACCAATTCGTCGTCGCCTATAAGCCGATCGGGGTCATGACCGTGACCTTCCAGCGACAACCCAGTTCCTGGCTGGAGGTTCGGAATGCGCGCTTTGATCTGCGCCCCGGTGAGCGCGGGCTGGTCGGTTTCGTAGCGATCCTGGTTAACGAAATACTCGTAGGTCTTGGCGTTCTTCTGCTTTTCATGGTCGTTCGTCATGGTATCTCCCTGTGCTCTCATTGCTGCGCCAGCGTCAATGATGTAACACATTGCATCGAAAGAAAAGCCCTTTTGGTGGTGGCCGCGCTTGACGGAAACCGCCACTAGACCGCGAAACGCGCATGGCACTACATTCGACGACCGGACCGTCATCCCACTGCTCACGGAACAACCACTTCACCTATTGTTGAGTAGCCCAATCTGGTCGGACTGAAAGGTTCACCGTTTCACATGCTGGCGCAACGTCAACGCTCATTCTTTCGCGTCGTAATATCGATTACCGAACTCAATCACGAATTACGGATACCGCTCTAGTTCGCGCTTTCTTGACCCTTGAACTCACTGGCACGGCCGATTTTGCCTTAAACGAGCAACGGTGAACGCTCAAGCCGCGTCAGCGTGCAGCGGTATAACTTGTGCTCCTGCCTTCAACTTGTCCAAGTAGTCCGCCCATTGCTGCATCATCTTGCGTCGCTCTGGCAGGTGCTCCGCGAAGTTGTACGCAGCGGATACCTTGTTGCGTTCGCCGTGCGCTAGCTGCCGCTCGATTACCGCATGCGGCAATCCAAGTTCGTGCAATAGCGTCGATGCCGTGCTTCGGAATCCGTGTCCCGTCATTTCTTCCTTCGCGTAACCCATCCGGCGTAGCGCCGCATTAACTGTGTTCTCGCTCATCGGCCTGCCATCGCCGCGCTCGCTTGGGAACACGTAACGTCCGCGCCCGGTCAACGGTTGAATCTCTTTGAGGATACTGACGGCCTGCGCTGACAACGGGACGATGTGCTGCTCTCTCATCTTCATCTTGGCCGCAGGGATTCTCCACTCAGCCTTTTCAAAATCAAACTCTGTCCACTCAGCGTGCCGAAGCTCGCCCGGTCGAACGAATACCAGCGCAGCAAACCGCAGTCCGCACCGTGTGGTCAAAGATCCAGTGAATCCTTCAATGGCGCGCAACAGCCCCCCTACGGCCTTCGGTTCGATCACTGAAGCATGATGCTGTACGTCAGTAGGCGGCAAGATGTCTCCAAGCTCGATGTCGCGCGACGGATCGCGGGTTGCGAGACTTCTACCGACGGCATACCGGAAGATACGCCCCATGATGTTGTGCGCTCGTCTTGCAATGTCCAGAGCGCCGCGCTTTTCAATAAGCTCGATTACCGCGATCAAATCGGCAGCGACGATACTGGTAATCGGTCGGTCACCAATCTTCGGATAGATGTACGTTTCCAGTCGGCGCAGTAGATTGTCTTTCGTGCTTTCCGCCATGTTTGCCGATACCTTGGCGTACCACTCGCGCCCGATGACCTCGAAAGTATTCGCAGCCAATCCGGCCCGCGCCGCCCGAGCGGCC
>JAAPAA010000002.1 GCA_012274165.1 Thiobacillaceae bacterium | reverse complement strand
GCTGCGGCAGTGGGCCGCGAACTCGGCATCGATGAAGTCATCGCCGACGTTCTTCCCGAAGACAAAGCGGCGGTGGTTCAGCGGCTCAAAGCGGAAGGACGTGTTGTGGCCATGGCGGGCGATGGCGTCAATGACGCGCCGGCGCTGGCCTCGGCCGACGTCGGCATCGCGATGGGCACGGGCACTGATGTCGCCATGGAGAGCTCGGGCGTGACGCTTTTGCGAGGCGACCTCATGGGCATTGCGCGCGCTCGGCGGCTTTCACAAGCGACGATGCGCAACATCCGGCTCAACCTGTGGTTCGCCTTCGGCTACAACGCCATCGGAATTCCGATTGCTGCGGGCGTGCTCTACCCCTTCTTTGGACTCTTGTTGTCCCCGGAAATTGCAGCAGCCGCCATGGCATTGTCTTCGGTAAGCGTCATCGCAAACTCTCTCAGGCTGCGCACCACGAAGCTGGCAGATTGACGGCGGCGCCATGCCGTCCGTCGCACGTCAAAGCCTTGCATCTTGGATGCTCGTTGCTTGTGGCGCCTGGCTAGTGGGTCTGGGTTTCTACTTCATCGTTCTACGGCCGCCACTGCTTCCTGAAGACGTGCGCTTCCTGGGCACGACCATAGATAGTCTGCGCTCGTCCCTGCCGGGCCTCGAGCGCTGGCTGAGCAAGGTCTTCACTGTGATGGGAGGCTTTATGGCAGGTGCTGGAGTCCTGACGGTGTTCATAGCCCGCACAGCGATTCCATTCAGGATGCGGGGCACCGGACTCGTTGTGGCGTTTACCGGCGTATTGACCGTAGCCCTCATGAGCGCGGCGAACTTCGTCCTTCAGTCAGATTTCAAGTGGATCTTGCTCGGGCCGCCTCTGTTGTGGTTTTCGGCCTTGCTCAGTTACATGAGTGGCTCGAAACCAGTACTACCCGGTCAGGCTGTTGACGGCGGATAAAGGCTCGAACTCTCCACCGGCAAGACATGCCTCGGCGGCGCAATTCACTAGATGGCGAGTCGCAGAGCGGTCGTTCGCGACCGGCCGCTATCCAGTCGGCCGCTGCGAGCGGGGCGCTGCAACCAGACGATAGAGGTCCGGAGGGCCGGAGTCGACCCAGCGCGGAGGTTCGTTTCACCGCATGCGTCGCCCAAAGTCATTCGCTGCCGCCCGCGTCTGGCCGCAGGCCGCCCTCCCCCTTGCGGTTACTCGGCAAGAGGTGTTTTATGCAGTGAACATGGCGCCTCTTATGTCCGACTTCGAGTTGCAGAAGCCGACGAGGCGTCGCTTCTTGCATGGAAAAGCCGCAGATTAGTGCCCATGCCGATGATGAACGTCGGGATAGTGCGTATGCGCGTGCCTTATCGGCTCGTGGGCGTGCTCGTGTGAGTGGGGCTCGCCGGGCTCGTGACCCGGCGCGTGTCGATGCCGGTGGTGCTCGTCGTGGACATGAGGGTGCTCGTGCTTCATCGGCACATGGGTATGGACGTGCTCGTGGTGTTCGGTCAGGTGCAGCCACACACCGATCGCCATCAGGATCCCCGCGGCGAGGAGCGGCGCGGTTACGGGCGCTCCCAGCGCCACCGCCAACAAGGCGCCCAGAAATGGCGCCAGCGAGAAATACGCACCCGTTCGTGCCGTCCCGAGGCCGCGCAGCGCCACGACGAATAGCGTCAGGCTGAGCCCGTAGCCGACGAACCCGAGCAGTCCGGCCTCCACTACGATCAGGCGATCCGGCATGACCGCCCCGGACGCAAGCGCAAGCGCGACACTCACGCTTCCCGCCACAAGCCCCTTGAGGCAAGCGATAAGCATCGCATCATGGAGCGACACCTTGCGTGTCAGGTTGTTGTCAACGGCCCAGGCAAGGCACGCCGCACTGATCGCGACCGGTCCGATCACGCCCTGCGCCCGAAGCGCCGGCCCGGCCGATAGGACAACCCCTCCGGCGAGGATGGCCGCCATCCCCCAAGCGATTCGTCGGTCGAAGTTTTCCTTGAAGATGAACCACGCGAGCAGCGCCGTCAACACGCCTTCTAGATTCAGGATCAGCGAGGCGGAGGCCGCATCCGTCAGGCGCAAGCCGAACATGAGCAGGAAAGGCCCGATCGCCCCGCCCGCGAGGATTGCGCCGAGTAGCCAGCCTAAGTCGCGGCCTCGCGGCCACGTGATGCCCGTATGACGGCCGGCTGCGATGCGAAGCCCCAACAGCGCCAGCAGGCCCAACCCGGAGCCAAGGTACAGAAGGCCCGCGAGAAGCAAGGGCGGCACTTGGCCGACGAGCGCTTTCGCAAGGGGTGTGCTGAGTCCGAACAAGACAGCTGCGCCCAAGGCAGCGCTGACCGCTCGGTCTACTCGCATGGTGCTGCGTTCATCGCCCGAATTGTTAACGTGGTCAGACCTCCCCGCGCTTCGCCATTGGCGACACCAGTCCACATACGTACGAATGCACTCGGCTCGCTCTGGTGTCGGGTTTGGGCGCGGGCTGGGTCCTCCTAAATATGCGGCTGAACAAGCCCGATCCAGATGGCGGCACCTACCGCTATCCAGAGCAACACGATCACGACTGCGCCAACACGGCTGCTGGGTTTTGATCCCCGCGTTTTCATCCAATCATCCGC
>JAAPAA010000168.1 GCA_012274165.1 Thiobacillaceae bacterium | reverse complement strand
TGTTGCGATCGATGAGATGACGTTCGTGGTTGAAGTGGTTGGAAGGCGGCATGCACGGCCGTGAATTTCTGCAGCGTGCTCATCCGCCTGAACCGATGCGTTGCACGTTCGCGTCGTCGAAACGGATGGTGCGAAATTTCCGCTCGATTGTTGATCCACTGCCCGTAGCATTCCTGGCGATTGGCGTTGCCGATCACTTACGATTACCTCGAGCACCTCACCTTCGTGGTCAACGGCGCGCCAGAGATAACGCAACGCGCCATTGATCTTCACGAACACCTCGTACAGTTGCCAACGCCATTGCGGCATTCCGCGCCTGGCGTTTTGACGTACAACAGCACTACCGCGCGAATCATTTCAGGCGAGCTGTTGAAATACCGGAATGGATTGGGCATCCGCGGGGGTATGCTTCGGAACGGCGACTCGCAATTTTTAGTCTGACAATGCCGAATGAGCCTATTCACCACATTCAAAAAGCGGAAGCAACCGCACCCGGTCGGCTACTTGCTATGTCCAGCCTGGACCTGGCCTGGTGTGAAGTGACAATGCCGTCGATAGACCCGGGCAAAGTGCGAGGGGTCCGTGAAGCCCGCGCGCCGACCTATTTCAGCGGTTGTAAGCCGACGAAACAGGGGCGATTCCAACATGCGTGTGGCAAGTTCAACTCGCGCCCTCATCAGCAGCGTGCCGAACGTCAGCTGTTGCGCTGCCAGGCTCCGGTGCAGGGTACGCGGGGAAATGCCCAGCGTCGCTGCGACCTCCGCCGCGTTAAGGGACAGTTCGGTGCATCGTTGAACCAGAACTTCCTGGATGCGGTCGCGAAGCTGACGGTGCGGTGGGCTGTCTGCTGGCGACCGCCCGGTCAGCGCACTGGTGTAGAGCGCAAGCAAGGCACCGATGTGATCGGTGATCATGTGCTGCGGCAGGGGCGCATCCGCTATCAGTTCAGGCGTAAGTTGCGCCATGAAGGCGGACAGCGCACCGCCCCAGCCGCTATCGAATGGAATGGGGCTGCCCACTACGCTGGCAGGGTCCGGAAGCCATTGCTTTACCCATGCTTCGGAAAGTTTGATGTGCACGTTGTCGAATGGCGACAACAGGCCGAATCGGTGGCCGTAGTTCGAATCCAGCAAGATGATGTCGCCTTTGCGTAGCAGGTGCTCGCCAATGTGCCTGACCCGCCATGCCGAACCCTTGTTGAGGATCAGGTGAAAGCTGCGTCCGGAACTGCGCGCTACGTCGTGTTGGTCGCGGATGCAGTCATGGGCCGGGCCCACGCCATGAATCAGGGAAATATGGCCTAGATCGATGCAGTCGATCTGCGCCTCGAAACGCTTTTCCACGCTACGCAATATGCGCATCGAATCGATGGAAGAGCAGAGGGCTTCGTCGTAGTAGTCCAGGCGTTGCGATTCATCCACGTCGCGCGTGGACCACCGTTGTATGGCGGACGACAGTGTCGCACCCATGCGCCACCTTTTAGGCAAGCGATCTGACGATGGTTTGGCAGCCACCAACGGCGTCACTCTAGCGCGGCAATGCCTGTCAAACAACGGCCGACTCGCACGCTTGGTCCGAGGCGTTACAGCAAGCAATCAGCGGTGTCTCTGCCGGAAGGCGCGCGGGGTCAGGCCAGTGGCAGCGGCGAAGCTGCGGGTGAAATGGCTTTGGTCGGAGAAGCCGACTTCCAGCGCAATGTCGGCCATCGGGCGGTTGCTGCGTCGTATCAATTCCCTGGCCCGTTCGACCCGTTGCAGCACCAGATAGCGGTGCGGGGGAGTGCCCGCGCTTTGCTTGAAGGCGCGTGCGAAATGACAGTCGGAAAGTCCTGCGATTTGTGCCAGATCGTGCAGCTGGATGGGCGCGGCCAGGTGCCGTTCGATATGTTCGCGTACTCGCCGCAGCACGCCTGGCGCGAGTCCGCCTTTGTCGGCGAGGGCAGGCGGCACACTCTGCATTGGCGCAGGCAGTTCTTCGTCGGCCACAAGGAAAATCCTTGCCTCGGTCCGACCCAGTAACAACTCCGGTAACGCACTACCAACGACTGCGGTGACGTCGATGACTTGACCGGCTGCAAGGTTGCGCACGGGGGCCGCTCCAGGTCTCGATTGCGCCCATCCTGACCAAATCCGAAGCGCCTGGATGGCCTATACGCGCCAGGGCGGCGCACGCAACCGGCCCCTGTGCGCCAAATTCCCAAGGCTTGCTGTCGAGCCGCAAGCACGGGCCAGTTGCCGCAAAGAGCGACAAGTTTTTCCCCGCCTGGCCGAGCAGCCTATGTGCTCGACGCACGAATTGCACGGGTCGGGTGAAGCCATGAACACAGTGACAAGGGCAACGCGCACTGGATCCGCAGCCACCGTGGTTCTTGTGCACGGCGCCTGGGCCGATGGCTCATCCTGGAGTGAAGTGATCGCCAGGGTGCAAGCCGCTGGTGTGAGCGTGGTGTCGGTGCAGAATCCGCTCAGTTCGCTCGCCGATGATGTCGCCTCGGTGCGCCGCTCTCTTGAACTGATTGACGGGCCTGTCGTGTTGGCAGGCCATTCCTGGGGAGGCACGGTCATCACCCAGGCCGGCGCCGTGGAGCAAGTGGCAAATCTGGTTTATGTGGCCGCCTTCGCACCAGACGTGGGTGAATCCACCAACGCGCTGCAAGCCGCTTACCCAGCGCCGGAATACCTGCGCCTGCTAAGCAAGGACTCTGGCGGATTCCTGCATTTTCCTGTGGCGGACTTGCCGCATTACTTTGCCCAGGATCTTCCTTCCGCCAATGCCAATGTGCTGGCAGCAACCCAGGGGCCGATCCGCGCCAGCGCCTTCGACGAGCCTGTGACCATAGCCGCTTGGCGCGACAAGCCGTGCTGGTACTTGCTCACCGAGCACGATCGGATGATTGCGCCAGCCTTGCAGCGCCATATGGCCGAACGTATCGGCGCGAAGCTTCAAATCGTTCCTTCGAGCCACGTTCCCTTCGCGGCACGACCCAAGGAAACCACCGCGATCCTGTTGGAGGCCGTGCATGCGGCCAGTACGAAAAACCCTAACCACAAGGACAGAGAACCATGAAGGCTTCCAATTGTCGCCTCACTGATGGGCGAATCCTGCTTGCCCCATTTCTGGTCTTGGGCCTGGCCCAAACCTGCGCCGCCGGAACGACGGCCAAGGAAAGCCCCGCGCAATTGGTGGACGCGTTGCATACCGCCTTCGGCACTCATTCGGCGCGGGCGGTACACGCAAAGGGCATCATGCTGGAGGGCAGCTTTACACCGGCCCACGAGGCCCGGCAGATTTGTCGCGCGAGCCTTTTCGCCGGAGGTAGCGTGCCGGTGACGGTGCGTTTCTCCAACTTCACCGGCATTCCGGATATCCCCGATACCGTGGGTAACGCCAATCCGCGTGGCTTCGCGATCAAGTTTCGTCTGCCCAATGGCACCACTAGCGACATCGTCACCCATAGCTTCAACGGCTTTCCCACGGCAACCGCCGACGAGTTCGCCGTGCTGCTGCGGGCCATCGGCACGAGCGGGCCGGATGTGGCCAAGCCCACGCCGCTGGATCTCTTCCTCGCCAGCCATCCGATCGCCAAGACCTTTCTCGCCACACAAAAGCCCGCGCCGGTGAGCTACGCGACCGCAGCCTACTTTGGCGTCAATTCCTTCACTCTCACGGATGCCAAGGGCAAGAGTCAGGCAGTGCGCTATCGCTTTGTCCCGGCTGCCGGCGAGCACTACCTCGATCCGGCAACGATTGCCAAGTCGTCAC
>JAAPAA010000015.1 GCA_012274165.1 Thiobacillaceae bacterium | reverse complement strand
TTTTTTTTTGGAATGTTGCTGATGCGAAAGCACGCCATCCTGCCTCATGCTTTTGTAAAGTGTACAGAAGTAATTTTATAGTCTAGAAATAAAACATGTTGATGTACGTGTTGACACAGCAACATGCGACGGACGTAAAACTATATTTCGATTACAGGAGTTTATTATGCGTACCTCTCTCGTTCTCGGCTTGTTCAGTGCAGCCTTGATTGCTGTTGGTGTCGTTGATGCTCAAGCCGCCCCCTCCCCTTTCTATAATCCTTCCAACGTTGGCGCGGGTGTGTGGACACCTACGACCAATCATGCTCCTGATGCGGTTCAGATTCCGTCCACGAATGGAAAGGATATTAACCGCACGATCGGGTGTCCTGGCCGTCAAATTCTGGACAAGGGATGTGCAATAGAAGATGCGGACAAGGACACGGTTGAAGACTGGACCGATCTGTGCCCCAACACGCCGGCTGGCATGAAAGTGAATGCCGTTGGTTGCGAAATCGACACCGATGGCGATGGCGTAATGGATTCCGTCGACAAGTGCCCAACAGTTTACGCACAGACTCCCGATGGCTGCCCGCCCGTGGTGGTTAAAGAAAGCGTAGTCGTGCCAGCCCCAGCCCCAGCTCGGGATACTGAAGCGGTCATTATGAACTTTGAAGATGTCAACTTTGACTTCGACAAGGCGGTTCTGCGCCCGACGGCTGATGCAAAAATTGATCAAGCAGTTGCCTACATGAAGGAACATAATGTCGATAATTTTGAATTGCGTGGTTACGCTGACAGCATTGGCACAGAAGCCTACAACTTGAAATTGTCGCAGCGCCGTGCTGATGCTGTGCGTAACGCGATGATCAAGAAAGGTGCCCCTGCTGAGCATATCGTCGCAAAAGGCTATGGCGAATCCAATCCGATTGCCAGCAACAAAACCAAAGAAGGTCGCGCCCAGAACCGTCGCGTCGAAATGCATCTCGGCAAGTAGTCGAACGCAAGCTGTTAAAAACGGGAGCCTCGGCTCCCGTTTTTTTCGCCGGCCTATCAGGCTGGGTCTAGCGCGTGATTCAAAATACCAGCGGATCAATATCCAGTGACCAGCGCGAGACCCGAGGCTTGATCGTGCCGAGTCGCTCTTGCCATTCACTCACGAATGTCTGCAATGCGCGACGGGAACTTGATTGAATCAGCAGTTGAGCGCGTTCCAGATTGGCGACGCGCGCCATCGGCGCAGGTACGGCGGTGAATACACTGATTTGCGGATGCTCGGGCGCGATGCGCGCGGCTTGCTGCAGGAACGCCAGTGCCGCCGACATCAAGGGCGCTTCGGCGCGCAGCAGCACTTGACGGGTCATGGGCGGCAGGTCGAGCTGCTTGCGCTCGGCCAGCAACATGCGGGCGTAACCGGGGTAATCGTGTCGTTGCAAATAGCGGAACAAGGGGTGATCGGGAAAAGCCGTCTGGATGAGCACGCGTCCCGGTTTGTCGGCGCGGCCAGCGCGACCGGCGACTTGCATCAGCTGGCCGAACAGGCGTTCGGTGGCACGGAAGTCGGGACTGTAGAGCGCGCCGTCAGTATCGAGAATCAATGCCAGCGTCATGTTGGGAAAGTCGTGGCCTTTGGCCAGCATTTGCGTGCCGACAAGGATGTCGATGGCGCCGCCATGCACCGCTTCGCCGAGCTCAACCCAGGCGCGCGGGCGCATGCTGTCGCGGTCGATGCGGCGGATGCGCGCAGCGGGCAGCAGCGTGGACAGCGTTTCCTCCAGCCGCTGGGTACCCTGTCCGAGCGCCTTGAGGTCGGGGTTGCCGCAGCTGGGACATTCGGCAGGGATGCGTGATTCGAAGCCGCAGTGGTGGCATTTCAGACGGCGCGCGGATTGATGCAGCACCAATCGAGCCGAGCAGCTGGGGCAGGGCGACACCCAGGCGCAGCTCGGGCAATACAGTGCGGGCGCATAGCCGCGCCGGTTGAGGAATACCAGGCTTTGTTCGCCGCGCGCCAGCGTTTCACCGAGTGCCTGCAGGGCGGGGCGGGTGAGACCGTCGTCGAGCGGGATATGTTTGAGATCAACCAGCTCGATGGTTGGGAGTTGCGCCTGGCTGACTGCGCGCTGATTCATTTCGATCAATTGATAGCGGCCGTTCAAGGCTTGCGCATAGCTTTCCAGCGAAGGCGTGGCCGAGCCGAGCAGCACCGGAATCCTGCATTGTTGCGCCCGCGCAATCGCCACGTCGCGCGCCGAATAGCGCAGGCCATCCTGCTGTTTGAACGACAGGTCGTGCTCTTCATCAACCACGATCAAGCCCAAACGCGGCAGCGGCGCAAATACCGACAGGCGGGTGCCGAGCAGCAGGTCGGCCTCGGGCGCAGCAAGCCAGTTTTCGGTGCGCGCGCTTTCGCTTAAGCCGCTGTGCAGCGTGGCGATGCGGCGACCGGGAAAACGGCGACGAAAATGTTGCTCCAGTTGTGGGGTCAGCGAAATTTCAGGGATGAGCACCAGCGCCTGTCGACCTTGTTCAAACACTGTGTCGATCAGCCGCAGATACAGCTCGGTCTTGCCACTGCCGGTGACGCCGTGGATCAGGTGAACACCAAATTTCTCGAGAGCCGGCATCAGGCGCTCAAGTGCGGCTTGTTGTTCGGCGGTCGCGGGTGGAGCGGCTGCTGTTGGCGGTGTGCTGCCGGCAGACGGTAGCCGTGACCACTCGGCCCAGCCCGATATCACCAGCGCGGTGGCATGGCGGCTTTGCTTGTTCGCGCGCACGGCCTCGCG
>JAAPAA010000167.1 GCA_012274165.1 Thiobacillaceae bacterium | reverse complement strand
TTTTACGCCTGCTTTGCGACGTATTTAACCTCGACTTCAAGCGTGCTTACGACGTGTTTTTCGCCGAGCCGCTGTTCGACCTTCGTCGCAAGTGGGCTCTGTTCGAAGGTCAGGACATGGTTTCGATCCTGACGACAACTCCCCTGCAGTTCGGGTGGGGAAATGCGGTCGGCATCGCGGGAGTCGCAACCCATCTGGATCGTCGGGCCGAGGGCCACGCTACTCGACTGATCCAACGCGTTTTGCGAGAGAGCGAACGGGCGGGTGAGGGAGCCGCTTTGCTTTTCGCCAAGGACAGCTCGCTGTACGAGCGAAACGGGTTTGAGGCTCTGGATCGCGTGATCCGGGCACCGCTAGTGCTCGGATCAGAGGAACCCGCTGATTCTCTCGATCCCGGCGAGGTGGAGAGCCACTACAACGAATGGGCGGAGGGTCATCCCGACCGACTCCGTCGCGATAGCCGTCGCTGGCGCTACTGGCGCTGGCACTATCGGCTTGCTTGGCCCTTTGCCGACGGCTACCTGTGCTATGAGCCGGGGGTTCTTCGAGAAGCCCTCTTTAGCCCCGGCCCCGCCGCCATTCCGCTGCCCGCCGACCTGGGCAGCATGGTCGATCTGACGCCCTACACCGGCCTGCCAGGCAGCGTCAGCGGCACCGAACTGGCGCGCATTCAGCAAGCCAGCGCCGCGGCTCAGCGCCAGGCCGCCAGCCTCAAGCCGCGCGCGCCGCTAATGGGCGATATATGGCACCAGGGCATCATCACCGAAACCCACCGGCTGCGCCTCGCGCAATTGCAGCAGATCAGTGCACAGCCGCTGCAGGGCGACTTCGCCCAGCTCATTCGCCAGGCCAGCAAAAACGGCGCCGAAGGCCTGCTGATGACGGTGCAGGCCGGTGGCGTCGTGCAGGCGCAGGCACTCAAAATCGACGGCCGCAACGGCAATCTGAAAACCGTCGGCAGCGCGTTCGCGGCCGGCAACGGACGCAAACTGCGCAGCGTGCGCATCGCGCCCGGCAGCGTGGCGGCGGTGCCCATCCAGGCGCTGCGACGCTACGGCAACGATGCGGTATTCACCAGCCTGCCACCCGGCACGCTGGGGCAGGGCGACGCACCGGTGCGCATCGGCCTTGACGCACCGGGTCAGTTCAGCGCGCCGACTGCCGTCGCGGGCGCGGTACCGAGCATCACGCTGCCGCCTGCGGTCAAGGATCGCGCCGTGCTGCACCGTTATTCCGAGGCGTTCAAGGACTATCAGAAACGCTGGCGCGAACCCAATGAGCTGGCGCAGATCGGCATCCAGCCGGTGGATTTTGCGCTGGCGCAAGCGGTACAGCAGACGCGCGCGCGCATCGACCCCGCGCTCACCGTACCGGCGCGGCTCGCCAGCATGCTGTCGCTGGGCGAGCAGAGCGTCGCCTGGGCGCGCGACAGCGGGCTTGCCAACAGCTACATCGCCGAGCGCTTCGACCTGGCGTTTGCCGATCTGCTGCGCTACGTCATCCCGCCGCGTTTCGACCGCATCATGGCGTACCCACAGCTGCCGTTTCCGCTGTCGAAAAAACTCGAAACGCTGGCACCGGAGACCTTCCTGCCCGGCGTCGGCGCGCTGCCTGACGACTTCATCATGGCGGTGAAAACCAACCCGCGTTTCGTCGAGGCGCTGCTACTCGGCGCCAACCACGAAATGGGGCGCGAGCTGCTGTGGCAGGGCTTCCCCACCGACCAGCGCGGCACGCCGTTCCAGCATTTCTGGCAGCGTCTCGACGGCAACGCCGACATCGAGCCGATCCACCACTGGCTCGCCGCCGCACCGCTGGGCGGACAGCGCGGCAGCAAGGCGATGCTGGTGCTGCTGATCCGTGGCCAGCTGCTGGAGCGCTTTCCCACGCTGTCGATTTACGCCTATCCGAAACTGGCCGGGCAGGCGCGCCCCGGCGGCAAGGTGCCGCCCGCGCCGCCCGGCAGCCAGCCGCCTGACACGGAAATGCTGCCGGAATTGATGGAAATGCCGGTACTGAAAGGCCATCTGGGCAAGGACATCACCTACCTCGGCTTCGATATCAACCCGGATCGGGATCCGGCCATCGCAAATCTCAAGGACGACCTGCGCTACATGGAAAACTTCTACTTCGTGCTGGAAGAACAGATGACCGAGCCGCGTTTCGGTTTCGACGAGCCGGACAAAAAGAACCAGGCCGGGTTTGGCTGGCTCAGCGTCGACTGGAACGAAGTCGGCGTCGCAGGCGGGGAGTATTTCGGCAGCGCAAATCTGCGCCAGGCGCTGCCGCTGACGCCGAACAAGCCCGGCGACTGGATCGAACCGCCGCACGCCGCGACCATCGCCAACGCCCTGCTGCAACGCCCGTTCCGGGGCTATTACGCCGGGGCGGCGCTGAAAATGCCCAAGCCCTGAGGAGCTACCCCATGCCACGCCTGCGACTCGACCTCACCGCCCTGACCGAACAACGCCTGAATTTATCAACGCTGCAAGCCCAACAGCGCGCACTCGACGCGCAGCTCGCGACGCAACAGTCGGCGCTCGACGCGGCCCTGCGCGACGGCGCGTCACCCAATTTCACCGAACCGCTACGGGTCCAGTTGGCCGAGGGTCAAGCCACCCGGCGTGCGCTGATGACGCGCCAGCGCGATGTGCAATCCGGCATCGACCGCCTCGCCGACGGCCTGCTGGGCGAACGCGACCCGGCGTTGCAAGCCGAGGCGCTGGACGCCGCGCACCCCATTGCGCTGTTGCCGATGCGGCTGGAAACGCGCTACTTCCCGGCCTTTCCGCAAACGTCTGACCGGCTGCGTATCCGCGTCTACCCCGATGATTTGAACATCGTCCAGCACACCGCTGCGCTGACCGACGCCGAACGCGCAGCGGGCATAGATTACTGGACGGCGCTGTTTGCCAATAACAATGCCGCTGCCGAACAGATCAAGCGCGACCTCGCACAGCTTGCCGGGCGCAACCGCTGTGCCTGGATCCTGCGCCTGCTCACGCCGGACAATGCCGCACTACAGGGCGAGGACAACGTCGCGCCGCAGTTCCCCGATACCCCCAGCATCGACGCGCGGGCCCGGCAGGCGCGCGCATTGCTGCTGCCGGACCGCTGGTGCGCCATCGGCTACGCGAGCGGGCGGCGCGAGGTGTTCCGCGTGTGGGGCGCGCGCATCCCCGACGAGCTGCGCCTGTCGCCGGACTGGCTCGCGATCGACCAGCCCGAGGCGATACTCGACACCACCGGTGAGCGCGCCTGGCTGACGGATTTCGACGCGGCGGTGGAAAAAGGCATGGCGCTCGAAGTCAGCCAGCAGGCGGTCGATGTGTTCCTGCGCCAGCACCACGATGCGCGCGGCTTCAGCCTTGCCAACGATACGCTGGAGCGCTTGTTGATCGTCGGGCTGGAGTGGAGCAAGGACGCCGCCACCAGCGCCGCCGAGCTGGCCGAACTGCTGGCCGCGCAGCGCGATTCGAGCGGGCTGGCGTTCATGCCGGCGGGCACGCCGACCAACAACACCGAGGCCACGCCGTCGGGTTACAGCGTGGCGGAAGAAAACGCCGCGCCCGATACCGCCGCGCCGCCCGCCGAACAGGACGCGCTGCAACTGCTGACCCACGCGCTCGGCCTGCCCGCCGACAGCCTGCCCGCCGACAACATAGTCAACGCCCACCTGGCCGAACAACGCACCGCGTTGCACATGATGAACGCGCTGTGGCGCGCCACTTTCGGCCACTACCTGATGGAATTGTGGAACCCGGCGTATGTGGAAGAAAAAGATCGCCTGCTGAAAACGCCAACGCTGTATCGCTTGCGCGAATACGCTGTCAACTACCTGCGCCCGGGCGGCGCGCTGCCGGTGCTGCGGGTGGGCAAGCAGCCCTACGGCGTGCTGCCGGTGCTGGGCAAGCGCTACACCGACCGCGCCGACCCGCCCTTGCAGCAGGGCATCAACAAGGTGCTGGGCGTGTTGCGCCCGCTGTGGGACATCGCCGTGCGCGACACGGTGCCGCTGCTGCGCGACGGCGATATCAACGTGGCGCAGGCCATCCTGCAAACCGCGCCGTGGTCGCAGACCGCTTATTACCGTGACGAAAACCCGGTTCAGATGTGCCTGAGTCCCAGCCCTTTTGTCGATGCGCAGACGCCCAAGGCAAAGCTGGTCCAGAGCCTGCTGGCCGCGCTCGGTATCAATGCCAACGCCCAATACAGCCTTCCCGTCAATTGCCGTCAATTCCTGTCCGATCCGCCGTATACGCCGGGCGACCTGGCCGGGGTGCCGTGGGTGCTGGCCGATGCCCAGGATGAACGCAAGGAAGCCGCCGCCGAGCAGTATTTCAAACCGGCGCAGAACTATCTGCAAAAGATGGCGATCGTGCTCACGCAATCAAAATCTGCCGCCGATGCACTGCTCCATCAGTACCAGTCCGATCCGCCGCTGTTGCGGGCGCTGCTGGCGTGTTCGGTGGATATGGAACGCAACGATGCAGTGCAGTCGTGGTTTGAAACCACCAATGCGCTGCGCCACGGCGCGTTGAACCTGGCGCTGCAGGTGAACATCGAAGCGCCGCTGGATACCCACGCCAGTTTCAGCGTCAGCACGCCGAAACAGCTCGCGAATGTCGCAATTCCCGCGCTCACCGGCCAGGCCACAGTGGGCGAATACGTGCTGCAAACACTGGCGTTGCAGCCGCTTGCGCTGGAACAAGGTAGCGGCGTCGATGCCGCCGCCAGACTGTATGCCGCAATTAATGCCCCGCACATCCAGCCGCAGCAGCGCGACGTCAGCGGCGTCAAGCTCAGCCTCGACTACCTCGCCGGGCGCAGCATCGGCGAGCTCAATACCGCGTTCCGCACCACGCTCGACGCGTTCTCCTATCGACTGGATGCGTGGTACAGCGCGCGCGCCAATTACCGGCTGGCGCAATTGCGCACGGCGCAGCCCGAAGGGACTTACGTTGGCGGCTACGCCTGGGTGGAGGGGCTCAAAGCCGACCGCCGCCCGGACAGCGACGGCTACCTGCTGGCGCCATCGCTGGCGCAGGCCGCCAGTGCCGCGCTGCTGCGCAGCGGCTTTGCCGCCAACCACGAACAGGGCGCGTTCAATATCCAACTCGACTCGCGGCGCACCCAGCGCGCCCAGCGCATTTTGCAGGGGCTGACGCGCGACCAGCCGCTGGCCGCGCTGTACGGTTACCGCATCGAACGCGGCCTGCGCGACGCGCTGCTCGGCAAACTGATCTGGCCGCTGCGACTGGCGTATCCGTGGCGCGGCGATCAGCCCATCAGTGAACCGGCGGAAGCCATCGGCGCGCGTGACGTGGTCGACGGCGTGGCGCTGCTGACGGCGTGGCAGCTTGACCCGCAGCCGGTGCTGCTCCACCTGCAACAGACCATCAACCAGTTCGTGCAGAACCCGGTCGGCACCCAGCCGACACCCGATGAATGGAACATCAAAATGACTGCCGTCATGCAGGACGCCATCGACCTCGCCGACAGCGTCGCCGATCTGCTGCTGGCCGAGGGCGTACACCAGATCGTGCTGGGC
>JAAPAA010000166.1 GCA_012274165.1 Thiobacillaceae bacterium | reverse complement strand
GGTGTGCCCCACGACTCGGCACTGGTACCGCTGGACGAGCGCGGCGACTTCAGACTAGAAGGCTTCGTCAATCCCTTCCCGCCAGGCCCCTGCGCAAGCTCGGTGCGGCCGGTCATCAAGGGCGGTTCCTGGTTCGCGGCCCGCATTCAGAGGTGACATTGTCAATACCCGCCGTCTGAGCGCACCTTGCGGAGTCGATCTCCATGCGCTGGCGCGGCGTGTCCGGTGTGCTGAAGCCGGCGGGGACTCCAGCGACAAGTCCTTCCGTCAGCGCAATGGTCAAAGCGCAATGGCGGGCGCTCTCGACAACGTTGCATCGATGTCGGCCATGGGAAGCGCAGCACCGCTATGAGCTTCCCACTCCACCAGCTTTAGTCCCAGAGCCTTGTACTCAGCTCGCTTGACGGCCTTGCGCGCCAAGTACTCTTCGGTCGTCAGTCCCCAAACCTCAATGGGGGTCCATGGGCTGGTGTCCAGGAGCAGGAAGTCCGGAACCATTTCACTATTCGGAAATGGAGACCGCATGGGCTTTTCGAAGTGGCGCTTTTTCTGAATGAGCAAGTTGGCCATCCGCACTTCATGGCTCGAATCGCAAGCCCGAGAGGTCAGAAGGAGCGCCGCGTCGACTGCAAGCATCCTGTCCGAATCCAATACCTCGACAAGAAATAGACCCATCACATGGGTATGCTTGGGTGGGAGTGGCTTTGCCAACGCCATTGCGTACTTCCGCTGCAGCCTGTCTTTCAGGGAATCGCTCAGAGGAACGCCACCAGACAACTGACCCACTCCTGCTTTGAGGGAACCGTCATCGGCCAACTGCATGCCCGTGAACTCGCTCAACATCAAGAAGCGGGGTACGACCGCCGGGTCTTGGAGGAATGACTGACGGAACGCTCGAAAATGCGCCGCCTGGACGAACCCGGGGTAGGAAAATTGCGGCACGACGTAGGTCAGCTCAGGTACCGCTCTTGCCCTTGCCAAGCACATCCCGGCGTCCATTGCTAAACTGATGCATATGAAGACCGCTGCCCTCACCGTTGACGAACTCAAGCTCCTTCGGGAGTCAGGGGTTGACGTTCGCACGGCCTCGGCGGCCGAGCTGTGGGCTTTCAAGCGGGAGCGGCAGCGCCGGGACATCGAGTCCATTCGCCTGGGAGGCAGGACCAACTCGGATCTGAGCTGGTTCACCGAAGAAATGGCCCGCAACGCCGTGATCATCGGCGAGCCTTTCTGAGCGGCGGGGGAGGTCGCGCCCTAATCGCTGAAGGTGCGGACCGGCGGCGGGGGCACTTGGTCGACCTGGGCCAGGCCCAGCCGGTAATGCCAGTAGTGCCAGGATCGGTCGTTGAACCACCCGGCCTGCGCTTGTTTGAGCACCTCGCGCAGCACGTTGTCGCCGACCTGGTTGGCAAGCAGCAACGCGGCGTCGAAATCGCCGATGTCCATGACCTGGGCGATCACGCGACCTGGCCAGGCGACAGCCTCGTAGGGCGGTTGCCGCCAGACGTTACTTGGCCGCCAGGCGCTTCAAGCGATATCGATCGGGATCCACCGAGGGCCACGAAACCGTCAGGCGTAGGCCCCGCTTTGCATGCGCGCGACCAGGTTGGAGACGATCGCCTGACCTTCGGCGGTGTCCATGAGGTGGGCCGGCTGCTTTCCGCCCAGGGCGGCCATCGGCTCGTTGAGCCACTGGGCAATCCACTGCGCCGCGTCGAATCCCGTCGGGTCTCCAGACTCCTGGACCATGGACTCGACCTGAGCGACCAGGCGCGCCAGGCCGAGGGCACACTCGCTGTCGTCGCTGGAGAGCGGACTCACGTCACGGCCGGGCTGATCGTCCATTTCCCCAGTGTAGCAACGGGCTGCGAAGCTGGCCCGACCTGGGTAAACTGGGCCCAATGGACGGCTCGGACCACACTGCAGAAGACCGCAAGCTCCTGCTGGAAGCAGGCGCTGAGGTTCGCTCGGCTGCCGAGCTGTGGGCTCTCAAGCGCGAGCGCCAGCGCCGGGACTTCGAGGCGGTCCGATCCGGCAAGATCAAGAGTCAACAGCTCAGCTGGTTTGCGGGCCGAGCCAAGAAAGCCAAGCTGATCGGCTCGAACCTTTAGGCGACCGACCGCCAAGCGCTGCTGCCTCTATCGTCCATCCTATGAACCAAATTTGGCTCATAGCGTGGTTCATAGACGGCCGGCGCCATACAGTGCCCGCCCCGGAAAAACCGGCTTTTGCTCAAGCCTTGCTCGCCAGGTCCTTCATCGCCTCGACGAACTGCGCCATGGTGAGCTCGCCCTGGATGTAGCGCCGGCTGACCGCCTCGAGTCGCTCAAACCCATCTTGCTTGCCGAAAGCCCGCACGCGTTTCGCCGGCGGCACATCTTCGTCGACGCGCAGCCGCTGTATCCACCCCGGCGAGATCGAGTTGGAATCGGGGAAGGCCGGTGACCGGGCGTGCCCTGAACCGCCAAGCGCACCCAGGGTGGAAGCGATCGACTGTTCTTCGGCGGCGTCAATGAGGTCGGCCGGCCGACGTCGGCCGAGGGTTGCGCTTGAGCTATCGGGCGCATCCGCACTCGCCACGTACCGCTCAGCAGTGCTCGAAGACGAGGTTCGTTCGGCCCGCAGGAGCGCTACTAGCCTGCACGAGATTCTCGCGTTCTTCCGGTGCAGGCAAAGGCCGAGGTCCCTCGCGGTGCGTTCCACACATCCGGCTCTGAGGGTGGGTTCATTGACAACGAAACTGTGGCGAAACCGCGACTCACCTAATTTGTTCGCATGGCGGTTGATGCTCACTCCTTTGCGGTAGTGTTTGTGTTTGGCGAGCTTGATCTTCGACGCGGGGTGACGACACTCCCGACCAAAACAAGTGCTCGTGATTCTGAGCGCACTATCGCCGCGATAAGCCGATCTCGTCGCAGCCCGACGCCGAGCTATCCAAAGATCAGGCTTGATCTCGGCACAGCCGGCTGTACCAGGGAAAGTCATATATGGACGCCTCTCGGCTGGCTCGCGCTGCGCGAGTTGGCAATGGACGAAGCACTGTATGAGATCGCATCGCTGCGCCACTTTGCCGGTCTGAAGCTGAGTGAGCCGATCCCAGACGAGACTACGATCCTGAACTCTCGGCACATGCTCGAAGAGTACGACCTGGCCGAGGACATCCTCAAGCAGGTCAACGCCTACCTCGCGCGCAAAGGCTTGCTGCCCAAGTGCGGCAGGGTCATCGATGCCACGATCATCGCGGCACCCAGCTCCACGAAGAACGAAGAAGGCAAGCGCGAGCCCGAGATGCACCAGACCAACAAGGGCAGCCAGTGGCGCTTTGGCATGAATGCGCACATCCGCGTGGACGCCGACAGCGACTTGGCGCACACAGTTACGACTTCGCCGCCCAACGGTGCCGACATGGAGCAAGTCGCTGGCGTGCTGCACGGCAAGAAGAACTCGATTACGCCGATTCGGGCTATCGGGGCGCACAAAGCCGCGTGGACCGCGACGATCTCAAATGGCTCATCGCCACGCGACCCAGCGACATTGCCAAGTTGCCAGAGGGCTGAGCGGAATTTACGCGGCTACGGCTGGACAGGGGCAGGCCGCCGGTATTCCTCCTTTACCAACGCCGGGACCTCTAAGCCGGCCAAGAGGGCATCGCATACCTGCACCATGTGGACGGCGCGCACTGCTGCTTCCACACTCATAACTCCTGCAATCGCGTAGTAGTCGAGCATCACGACTGGCGGAAACCCTGGGGCGTGGGAGTACCACGCGTCGTCGGCGAACGACTTGTCTAGGAGAGCGTTCACCTTGCCGGTAGCCCACGCCAACTTATCGCGCTCGCTATTCGGCGCCAAGGATACAACTGCCCGCGCGAAACGCTCAAGGTTTTGTTGCGCGGTGCGGTCGACGCAGACCATCCGCAGACGGCCCAGTTGCATTTCTCTATACACACATATTACGATTGCCTCAGAAAGGTACTGACGCAAAGTTATCTGATAAGGGGCGAGCCGAAAATATGAATCAGCTCGGTCCGACGTGTCATGTTCCAGCTGGTTGCTCATGTGATTTCTCCTTTTTTGTGGTTATACGCCTCGGACCTGGCGGTTTGCAAACGGAGCACACACCATAGATGAACGAAAGGCCATGCAGCGTCGCACGACCTTCTAGTTCAACCGGTTGAACTGGCGTGGCGCGAACAGCCGCACGACCGACTGAATCATCGAGTCACGGTGCCTCGTCGGGCGACCGCGGGCCTCTCCAGCTTCGATCTTGGAGTGTGTGCACTGGATTTGGGGTGCTGACGGCTTCATCGGGCCAACCGTTTGAACTGGTCGCCGCCGATGGTGGCCGTCCCAGCCTGAGGGTCCGCTACGTGCGGTCACCCGGTTCGCCGACTGTATCGGCCTGGAGCCGTTGCAGGATCGGAGTCCCCCTCCGCTCCCCATCCAAATCAGACTTGAGCTTGGCTCCTGGTTCGTGGCTCGCGGCGCGGCCTGCGGGGAGCCCTCAGTACAGCCGGCTGTACTGAGGGCTCATGAGAGCCCACGTCCACGCGCTGGAGCGCGTCCGCACCGTCGCCGCCCGCCTCGCCGGTACAGCCGGCGGTACCGGGCTGAGGCGAATGGGGCGGCTATTTGACGACCACCCGCCGGCTGTTCTGCAGCACAGCGGCCAACGCGCCGGGGTGACCAGCGGCCGTCCGCCCTCGCCGCTCCTCAGTTAAGCGCGGCCTTCTCGAGCGACGGCGCGACTTGCACCGTGATGGACGGTGCATCACCCCTGCTCCACAGGGTCACATTGGCAGCGGACCGGCTTTACCAGGAGGTGATTCACGATGAATCACCCTCGATAGACCATCGGGGCGCCTTCCGGTTCTATCTCGCGGCGCATGCGAGCGTGGGCGTCTAGGCTTGGCCACTTCTGTTGGCGGTCACCGCGACATGACGCGATTCGCAAAATCCAGCGCCGCCTCGAGCATGCGCTTCAGGTGCGACTGCACCGCCTGCGCCCTGTCCGTGCGGTAGCCGAAAGGCCACACCTCATCCATATAGCTGCACTGCGTCATCTCGAGCTGCACGGCGTGAACGCCGCGCCCGGGCTCGCCGTAATGGCGCGTGATGT
>JAAPAA010000165.1 GCA_012274165.1 Thiobacillaceae bacterium | reverse complement strand
GTTTCTGTTTCTGCGCGGTTTCTGGGCCACGCTGATCCCGGCGCTGGCGATACCGCTGTCCATCGCCGGTACCTTCGCCGTGCTGAATCTGGCCGGCTACAGTATCGACAACCTGTCGCTGATGGGCATCACCATCGCCGTAGGCTTCGTGGTGGACGACGCCATCGTCGTGATCGAGAACATCATCCGCCACGTGGAGGCCGGCGACGAACCCTTCAAGGCGGCGCTGGACGGGGCCGCCCAAGTTTCGTTCACCGTGGTCTCCATGACGGCATCGCTGACCGCGGCGCTGATTCCGCTGTTGTTCATGAGCGGCGTGGTGGGACGATTGTTTCGCGAGTTCGCCGTCACGGTCAGCGTGGCCCTGCTGATGTCGGCGCTGGTGTCGCTGACGGTCACTCCCATGCTCTGCCGGGTTCTACTGCACCTGGACCAGCACCGCCAACCCGGCTCGGTAGCGCGCGCGGCGGAACGCGCTTTCCTGGGCTTGGCCGCGGCGTATGACCGGGCCTTGATCCGCGTGCTGCGCCATCCAGCCATCACACTGGCCACCACCATCATGGTGTTGTTTGTCACCGTCCTGCTGTTCTGGTTCATCCCCAAGGGATTCTTTCCGCAGCAAGACACCGGCCAGATCTTCGGAACCAGCGAGGCACCCAGCGACATCTCGGCGCCGGCGATGGCGCTGCGTCAGATGGAATTGGTGCGCCTGGTCATGGCGGACCCCGATGTGGACAAGGTGTACAGCTGGACCAACTCGTCGCCGCTGAACGAGGGCCGTTTGGCGATCAACCTCAAACCCTTTGAAACGCGCCATGACAATGCTGGGCAGATCATGGCGCGGCTGACCAGGAAAGTGGCCGGCCTGCCAGGCATCGAGTTGCACCTGCGCACCCGCCAGGAGTTGCAAGTGGGCGGCCGCAGCAGTGCTACCCAGTTTCAATACACGCTAGAAGACACCGACCTGCGCGAGCTGTACGACTGGACACCCTGGCTCGTGCAGCGCTTGAAAAAACTGCCGCAGCTCAGCGACGTGACCAGTGACTTGCAGAGTGCCGCACCGCGCACCACGGTGGTGATAGACCGTGACCGCGCGGCCCAGTTCGGCATCACGCCGCAAGTCATAGACGACACTTTGTATGACGCGCTAGGCCAGCGCCAGGTTGCTACCGTGTTCACTCAGATCGACCAATACCATGTGGTGCTGGAACTGGATCCGGCCCACAAGCTGGACGGCGCCGCGCTTTTGGAAATGCGCGTGCCCTCCAGCAGCGGACAGTTGGTCCCACTGGCCAGCATTGCCCATTTTGACGATTCCACGGTGCCGACCCAGATCAATCACCAGGGCCAGTTTCCGGCTGTGACGCTGTCTTTCAACCTCGCGCCCGACGTGGCGCTGGGCGATGCGGTCAAAGCGGTGGAGCAGGCCATTGGCGCGATGCCTTTGCCGGCCACACTGCATGGCAGCTTTCAGGGAAATGCCAAGGCATTCAAGACCTCAACCGGCAACCAACCCTGGCTGATTCTGGCAGCCATCGTGGCGGTCTATGTGGTGCTGGGTATCTTGTACGAGAGCTATATCCACCCGCTCACCATTCTCAGTACCTTGCCTTCGGCCGGACTTGGCGCTTTGCTGGCGTTGTGGCTGTTTCATTACGACCTGAACGTCATCTCCATGATCGGCATCATCTTGCTGATCGGCATCGTGAAGAAGAACGCGATCATGATGGTGGACGTGGCGCTCGAACTGGAACGTAGCGTGGACACCGACCCACGCCAAGCCATTCACCACGCCTGCAAGCTGCGCTTTCGCCCCATCATGATGACGACGGGCGCGGCCCTCCTGGGCGCGTTGCCGCTGGCCTTGGGGACGGGCGCCGGCTCCGAATTGCGAGCGCCTGTTGGGGTGGCGTTAGTGGGCGGCCTGCTGGTGTCGCAGGTGCTGACGTTGTTTACGACGCCGGTGATTTACCTGTATCTGGATCGCCTCGGCCAGTACGCGACCCGGCGATGGCGAATCGGTGGCACCGAAGCCGTAGCTGGGCCGCGGCCGGTTTCGTAGACACCTTGTTATGGTTCGTTCGCTAGCCACCCCGCGCTCGGATCGCGCTCCACGGTCGGCCCGATAGCGCGCGAAAAGCTGCCAGATTGATCTTTCGCATTTACAGCGCAGATAGCTTGACCAAACTGAACCACACAAGAGCAGCGAGGTTATGCATCAATGAAGCAGACAGGAACCTTCACAGTGCACTGGGTCCTGCAGGCACCTGACGGCGCCGGCCTGCTGAAATTGCAGCCAGAATCCGACGAGCAGCAAGTGCCCGACCAAGGCGAAGTTGTCACACGGCCCTTTCTTGTTGATCCGGTCTCGAAAAGGCCAGTGCCGGTACGGATAGTGCAGCGCTTGGTCGAAGAGCCTTTGTCGGACACGCGAAGTTTCGTCGTCGTTATTGCGCGCAGCGCTGCGCGAGGACATGAGGCGGTCGAGCGGTCACCTAGCTGAAACGTCAGGTCCGGGATCGTCGGAGCGGCCATGGCTTGTCGGCGCTGATCCATCGACCATACTGGATGAGGGGCGCGGTGTTGGCGATCGCGCGAATGCAGCAGAAAGGATGGTGCTATGTCAGGGCATGAGCGGATGGGCAGGCCGATGCGTGTGGCGATCGCTGCCGCTGCACTGCTGGGCTGGGTCGGCGCATGGGGCGCGGATGCTTCGATCGCAACCGGCCGGCAAACCGCGGAGCGCGGCACGGCCAGCGGGGTGCCCGCTTGCACGAGCTGCCATGGCACCCACGGCGAGGGTAGCGGTGCCTTTCCGCGCTTGGTCGGCACCGGGCAGGCCTACCTGCTCGAGCAGATCGACGCCTTCGGGACGGGCTCGCGCCAGAACCCCATCATGCAGCCCTTTGCGCAGAAGATGACGCCCGCGGAACGAGCGGCGACGGCGGCCTACTTCGCAAGTCTGCCGGCGCCCCCCAGGGCGAGCGACAAGGACGCGACGCCGGCGGACGCGGGCGCCTGGCTCGCGAACCGCGGGCGCTGGGCCGACCAGCTGCCCGCCTGTGCCCAGTGCCACGGACCCGGCGGCAGCGGTGTCGGCACGAACTTCCCGCCGCTGGCCGGACAGCCGGCCGAATACATTGCCGCGCAGCTGAAGGCTTGGCGCGCCGGGACCCGGCCGCCAGGTCCGCTCGCGCTGATGCAGGACGTCGCGAAGAAACTGACGGATGCTGACGTGACCGCCGTGAGCACCTATTACGCCGGACTTGGCGCGACTGCGAAGCCGGTGGCAACGAGCAAGGAGCAACGTCGATGAAACGCGATCACCGCACGATGCAGTGTTCCAGCGGCCTGGCACTGTCCGCCACGGCCGCGATCGCCAGCTTGCTGGCCATCTTGGGCGCCGGCAACCTGTTGTTCGAGCGCTCGCTGCGCGAGCCGCTGGCCCACATCAGCGCAAGCGCCGCGGCGCTGCGGCTGGTGCCGCTGGCCGCAGCCCAGGCGCAAGCCGCGCCTGCGGCAAAGCCTGCGCCGGCCACGTTCCAGCCGCCGCCCGAACAGGCATTTCCCGAGGGCGAATACGGCAAGGTCGTGCGCCAGGGCGAGCAGCTGTTCCTGCACACCAGCAAGCTGGCAAAGCCGTACGTCGGTAACGACCTGAACTGCTCCAACTGCCACCTCGACGCCGGCCGGCAGCCGAACTCCGCGCCGCTATGGGCGGCGTACATCCACTATCCGGCCTATCGAGCCAAGACGGGCAAGGTCGACACCTACGCCTCTCGCCTGCAAGGGTGCTTCCAGTTCAGCATGAACGGCAAGGCACCGCCGGCCGACGACCCGGTGATCACCGCGCTGCAAACCTACTCGTACTGGCTCGCGACCGGCGCGCCCGTGGGCAAACCGGTCGCAGGCAGTGGCTATCCGAAGCTGGCCAAGCCGGCTCACGCGCCGGACTACGCTCGCGGTGAAAAGGTGTACGCAGCCAACTGCGCCCTGTGCCACGGCAGCGACGGGCTCGGCCAGCGCGCCGGCGACGCGCAGGTGTTCCCGCCATTGTGGGGGCCGCGATCGTTCAACTGGGGCGCGGGCATGCACCAGCTGGGCAACGCATCGGCGTTCATCAGGGCCGACATGCCGCTGGGCAAGGGTGGCACGCTGAGTGACCAGGACGCGTGGGACGTCGCCTACTTCATGGACGCTCACGAGCGCCCGCAGGACCCGCGCTTCAAGGGCTCGATCGCGCGGACGCGCAAGGCGTACCACGACAGCGACGACTCTCTATATGGGCAGACCGTCAACGGCCACTTGCTCGGAGCGGGGACGGCGAAAGGCCGGTGAGGCGGGTAGCTGCGCTTCGGGCGTGGCCTCGCCAATTGCGTTACCGGCCCGCGTTGCGAGGTCCACTGCGTCTTTTACGCTGTTGCGACAGGAGCCTGCATTGAGCTACTGCATTAAGCATCAGCCTCCCGATTCGGAATCGACACGGCTTCGTCGACGTGACAGAGCCGGCTGCGCCGCTGAACGCCGAGTGAGTCTGTCGGGCTGATAAGGAAACGCAACGAGCGTCTAAGCCGTGGCACGGTCAACCATTGGCAGCTTCAGGTCGAACGTGCCCTGGATAAGGGAGGGGGCAATTCCGTCCGTCTCGTTACCGGGTACTGTTTGTGCGCTGCCGAAATCGAAGAGGTCTCAAGATTCACTTCTCAGAAGCGGCCATTCACGAGTGACGGCTCTTGGCCGAGAGTGTGAGTGCGCGTCGACGCCAGATAGCTGCCGTTCGGCGATAGATCTCTGCCGGCTGCAGTATTCCGACGGCAAGGCTTGGATCTCCACGGACCGACCTTACGTGCACGACGACATCGCTAAGAGCTTTGCCTCTGCGGCGAAGTCGCCAGGTAGCGCTGTTGTCCGCGACGTCAGCGGCGCAACAGGTTCGAGGCGTTGGTGAAGACGCCCGAGCATCAGTTGGCTGTGTTCGCGGTGTCGAATGGGCAATTCAGAACTGACTTGCGGGGGGCTGAAGTTTGAAGATTCCGCTGCGCCATACCGGTCGTTGGTGAGGAACCTGGATCTGCGACGAGATACGCTGCAGCCCGTTGCAACACTTATGTGTCCACAACCGCTTCGAGATGAGCCCGGCGGGGAAAGCCCTCATTGGAGGAAGGGTCACGCCTGGCATGCTGTGCGCGAATGCGCGGCGCGGCAGATATTGGCACGCCCTGTTCCCGCAAAAGAGAGCCTGTGAGATGAGCACGAACCCGTCGTTCCTTTCTCCGTGGCAGCCGCAGCTACTCGCGCTGCTGCGCGACGTGACCGGCTACTGCTTTCTGCTTCACGGCGCTGCCAAGCTGCTGAAGGTGCCGCACGTCGCGATGTTCGACAACCTCCAGCTCTTCTCGCTCATCGGCCTAGCCGGCGTGCTCGAGCTGACGGGCGGCATCCTCATCCTCCTCG
>JAAPAA010000164.1 GCA_012274165.1 Thiobacillaceae bacterium | reverse complement strand
TTCGGCGCCCACTCGACGATGCGAAAAAGCTGCTGGCCGAGGCGGGGTATCCAAACGGCCGCAACGCCAAAACCGGCGAGCCGCTGGTGCTCTATTTCGACACCATGGCGAGCGGCCCGGATGCCAAGTCGCGGCTCGACTGGATGAAGAAGCAGCTCGACAAGCTCAACGTGCAGTTGGTGGTGCGTGGCACCGACTACAACCGCTTCCAGGACAAGCTGCAGAAGGGCAATGCGCAACTGTTCGAATGGGGCTGGAACGCCGACTATCCTGATCCGGAAAACTTCTTCTTCCTGCTCTACGGCCCGAACAAGAAAGTGGGAAGTGGTGGAGAAAACGCGGCCAACTACGACAATCCAGAATTCAATCGCCTGTTCGAGCAAATGAAAGACATGGGCAATGGCCCGGCGCGCCAGCAGGTGATCGACGCCATGCTGGAAATCGTGCGCCGCGATGCGCCATGGATCTATGCCTATTACCCCAAGTCGTTCGGCCTGGCGCACGGCTGGGTGCATAACGTCAAACCCAATCTGATGGCGAACAACACGCTCAAGTACCGCCGAGTCGATCCCGCGCTGCGTGAACGCCAGCGTGAGAAATGGAACCACCCGGTACTGTGGCCGATCGCGCTGATGCTGGGCGGGCTGGTTGCCGTCATCGCGCCGGCGGCGATCGCCTGGCGGCGGCGTGAAAGGACAGCCGCCTGATGCTCGCCTATCTGCTGCGCCGTTTGCTGTATGCGATCCCGATCCTGATCGGGGTGAACCTCTTGACGTTCGCACTGTTCTTCGTCGTCAACACGCCGGACGACATGGCGCGCCTGCAACTCGGCGTCAAGCACGTGACGCCGGAAGCCATCACGCGCTGGAAGGCCGAGCACGGTTACGACAAGCCCTTGCTGATCAACCGGCAGGCCGAAGGCAACAGGCAGTTCACCGACACGATTTTCTTCAAGCATTCGGCGGCGATGTTCGTCTTCGACTTCGGCAAGGGCGACGACGGCCGCAACATCGGCAACGAAATCAAACACCGCATGGGGCCGAGCCTGGCGATCGCGCTGCCGGTGTTTGTCATTGGGCTCATGGTCAACATCACCTTCGCCTTGCTGATGGTGTTTTTTCGTTCCACCTATCTCGATTTGTGGGGCGTGGTGCTGTGCGTGGTGCTGATGTCTATTTCCGGCCTGTTCTACATCATCGCGGGGCAGTATTTCATCGCCAAGTTGTGGAACCTGTTGCCAATCTCGGGCTTCTCCGGCGGCATCGACGGCCTCCGGTTCATCCTGCTGCCGGTCGTGGTCAGCGTGGTGGCCGGCATCGGCAGCGGGTCGCGCTGGTATCGCACCATCTTCATCGAGGAAATCGGCAAGGACTATGTACGCACCGCGCGCGCCAAGGGATTGAGCGAGGTGCGCGTGCTGTTTCGCCATGTGCTGAAGAACGGGATGATCCCGATCCTCACCGGCGCGGTGGTGGTGATTCCCACGCTGTTCATGGGCAGTCTGATCACCGAATCCTTCTTCGGCATTCCGGGCTTGGGCAGCTACACCATCGATGCGATCCAGGCGCAGGATTTTGCCGTGGTGCGGGCGATGGTGTTCCTCGGCTCGGTGCTCTACATCGTAGGTCTGATCCTCACTGATCTGTCCTATTCGTGGGTCGATCCGCGGGTGCGGCTGCAATGAGCTCAGGATTAATGACCATCCAGCCTGTCATCCTGTGGACCGATGCGCTGATTTTTGCGCTGCTGGCGGGCGTGCTCGCTATGGTGTGGGGCATCAGCCGCCGCGAGCATCTGCGCGCGCCTTGGGCGGCGGTGGGGCGGCGGCCGATGGCGATGGGCGCGGCACTGGTGCTGGGCGTGTTCGTGGTGATTGGTCTGCTCGATTCGCTGCATTACCGCGAGAGACTGGCCGACAGCCCGGCGGACAGCCCGCAATACTCGGTCGAGGTGTTGTCCGCCTTCGACGCGCTGGTTGGCAGCTTGCGCACGCAGCAGGAAAAAACCTATTCCGCACCGCTGGCAATGCAGTTGTACGCCAAGGAGTTCGTCGAACAATACGGCGTGACGGTGCGTGCGTATCCGCGTTTGAAATACGGCGGCGCACATCTCAAGGATGCCGCTGCGCGACTGCCCGATATCGCCCGGCGCAGCGCCATCGGACTGGCACAAGGGCTGGCGGCCAGCCTGTTGCTGTTTGGCTTGCTGGCAGGCGTGCAGGCGCGCCGCACGCAGGCGTCTCTGGGCGAATGGCTGACCGCCTGGGGCGAAGCCCGCCTGGGCTGGCCTGGACGCACCGTTGTCTTCATCGTAATGCTGATGTTGATGCTGGCCGGCATGCTGCTGCAACTGGCTTCGAATTACCATGTTTTCGGCACCGACAAGGTCGGGCAGGACGTGCTCTACATCACCCTCAAAAGCATCCGCACCGGGCTGGTGATCGGCACGCTCACCACGCTGGTGACCCTGCCGCTGGCGATCGGCCTTGGCATCGCGGCGGGCTATTTTCGCGGCTGGGTGGACGACGTCATCCAGTATGTCTACACCGTGCTGAATTCGATTCCCGGCGTGCTGCTGATCGCGGCGGCGGTGCTGATCGTGCAGGTGTATATCGAATCCAATCCTCAATTGTTCGACAACGCTGCCGCGCGCGCCGATGTGCGCCTGCTGGCGCTTTGTCTCATCATGGGAGTGACCAGCTGGACCGGGCTGGCGCGCTTGCTGCGCGGCGAGGCGCTCAAACTGTCCACGCTGGATTATGTCGACGCCGCACGCGCGTTTGGTGTCTCCCACGCACGCATCATCAGCCGCCACATTTTCCCCAACGTGTTTCACCTGGTGCTGATCGCCATCGTGCTGGATTTTTCCGGCCTGGTGCTGGCCGAGGCGGTGCTGTCCTACGTCGGCGTCGGCGTTGATCCCAGCATGCATAGCTGGGGCAACATGATCAACGGCGCACGGCTCGAACTCGCGCGTGAGCCGACGGTCTGGTGGCAGCTTGGCGCGGCATTTACCTTCATGTTCACCCTGGTGCTGGCGGCCAACCTGTTTGCCGATGGCGTGCGCGACGCGTTCGATCCGCGCCAGGAGGGACGGCGGTGAGCGACTTGTTGCAGGTCGAGCAACTCGCCGTCGATATCGGCCCGGTGCGGATCGTCGATGGCGTGTCGTTCCACGTCGCCGCAGGCGAAACCTATGCGCTGCTCGGCGAATCGGGCTGCGGCAAGTCGATGACCGCACTGGCCCTGATGCGCTTGCTGCCGGACGGCGGGCGCATCGTTGCCGGGTCGGTGCGCCTGGCGGAACAAGACGTGCTGGCGCTGCCCGAGTCCGAAATGCGGCGCGTGCGCGGCGGCGGCATGGCGATGATTTTTCAGGAGCCGATGCTGGCGCTCAATCCGGTGATCAAGGTGGGCGAGCAGATTGCCGAAGCGCTGGCGCTGCACCAGGGTTTGCGCGGGCAGGCGATGACGGACGCGGCGCGCGCGTTGCTGGATTCTGTCGGCGTGCCGGATGCAGCGCGCCGGCTCGACAGTTATCCGTTCGAGCTGTCGGGCGGCCTGCGCCAGCGGGTGATGATCGCGATGGCGCTGGCCGGCCAGCCCAAACTTTTGATCGCCGACGAGCCGACCACCGCGCTCGACGTCACCATTCAGGCGCAGGTGCTCGATGTGCTGCGCCGTCTGCGCGCCGAACGCCGGATGGGCATGCTGCTGATTACGCACGACCTTGGAGTGGTGGCCGAAAACGCCGACCGGGTGGGCGTGATGTACGCCGGCGAACTGGTGGAGGAGGGCGCGCGCGACGCCTTTTTTGCTGCCCCACAGCATCCCTACAGCCGCATGTTGTTCGACGCCTTGCCGCGCCCCGGCGATGGCGGGCGGCTCACCACGATACCCGGCCAGGTGCCCAAGCTCGATGCGCCGATGCATGGCTGCCGCTTCGCACCGCGTTGCCCGTTTGCGATTGCGCGCTGCCGGATTGAATCGCCTGACTGGCAGGAACTGAATGGCCAGCGCGTGCGTTGCCATCTGGCGGGAACCCTGCCGCCGCGCACCGTGCGTGAAACGAGCGCACATGAGAAACCTGCACAATCATCGCAAGCGCTGTTACAGGTGGATGGCCTGAAAGTGCATTTTCCCATCCGGCGCGGCTTGCTCCAGCGCACGGTGGGTTTTGTGCGCGCAGTGGACGACGTGAGCCTGTCGATTCAGGCGGGCCGCACCCTGGCGCTGGTGGGCGAATCCGGCTGCGGCAAAACCACCGTGGGCAAGGCGCTGCTGCGGCTGATCGAGCCGACGGCGGGCAGCGTGGTGCTGGGCGGCACGACCATAGGCGCGAAGAATGTGTCCAGCCTGCGCCAGCAGATACAGATGGTGTTTCAGGATCCCTTCAGCTCGCTCAATCCGCGCATGCGGGTGGCCGACATCCTGCTCGAAGGCATGGATGCGCTGGGCATCGGCGCGGCCAGCGAACGCCGCGATGCAGTAGCGCAACTGCTGCAACAGATGGGGCTGTCAGACGATGCGGGCGGCCGTTATCCACATGCGTTTTCGGGCGGCCAGCGGCAGCGCATCGCGATTGCGCGGGCGCTGGCGGTGTCGCCGCGCCTGGTGATCTGCGACGAACCGACCAGCGCGCTCGATGTGTCGGTGCAGGCGCAGATTCTGAACCTGCTGAAAGACTTGCAAGCCCGGCTGGGCCTGGCGTATCTCTTCATCACCCACAATCTTGCCGTGGTCGATTACCTGGCGCACGAAGTGGCCGTCATGTATCTCGGCCGTATCGTCGAACACGGCGCCGCGGCCGACGTGCTGCGCGCGCCGCGCCATCCGTATACGCAGGCGCTGGTGAGTGCAGTGCCGCGCATCGAGCCACGCCGCGATTCCCATACTGGGCAAAGCATCATTCGCCTGGCAGGCGATCAGCCGTCACCGCTCAACCCGCCCGCAGGTTGCCACTTTCATCCGCGCTGCCCACATGCCAGCGATGTGTGCCGGCGAATCTACCCAGATCGGACCGATCTGGACGGCGGGCATTGGGTGCGTTGCCACTGGGTGGCGGGGCAGGTTTGATGGGGAGATGTTTGGAATCAGGCATTGAAACGGTCTGTCAGTTGGGCTTGGATTTGATGACGGGGCAACCCTAGCGACCGACAGAATCCGCAGCCTCTGTCATCTAAGTATTTCTTCCACACCTACATCAAGTCGAAGACCAGCCCCCTACTTTCTGCCGCCGAGGTTGAGGCTGTGTGCTTGGCGATCCGCACCGGACGCTTGGCACCATCGCTCGCGACAAATCGTGAGCATGTGAAAAACGTTCAGCACCGTTTGGATCCCGACGCACCAAGGTCATGCCCCAAGTGCGGAGCCAAGATGGTTAAGCGTACAGTGAAGAGCGGCGATAAGGCGGGTAGCCAATTTTGGGGATGCTCCGCGTTTCCGAAGTGCCGCACAATCCAAAACGCTATGTAATCCGACTGAGCGGGACTGGCCGATATGCATTCTCGTTATGGCCTGTGAGTTTTTGATCTTCTGGGCTTCGGCCAAGTTTTGAAATCTGCCAGCCCCTCAATTTGAATGTTGAACGTCTTCTTTTCAATCTGGCCAACTTCCGCTTGGGGTCGAAAGTGACGATTCGGCAACTACGGAAGCAGACGTTCCTGGGTGACTGCTTGTGGAAAGTGTCGACCGGCCGGAATAGCGATAACCAGTCACGCCCCATGGATCGGCATCGATAACACTAAAAGCCTTTCCACACTGAGGCAGCTTGATCCTCATTTTGCTGAACCTGCCCCCTCCCAACCGCCAATTCCAGCTACCCTGTCAATTTTCAGGGCGGAGTTTCAATTGAATACGGGTAAACACAGTCGCAATTTCTGGATCGGCAACGCGGTGTTGGCGCTGGCCATGTTGATGTTGCTGTTCATGGGGCCGTTGTCGGATGCGATGGGCATTTGGGCAGCGGCGCTGTGGATGGCGCTGGCTGCCGGGGGCGTGGGGTTGATCATGTCGGACAAGTCGGGCGAGCCACCTGCGCCTGACTGATCTTGTTCGGCTCAGGATTTATTGACGATGACGGTTTGGCCAGTTTGAACTTTACTGTTGCTTTTCAGATCAGGGTTCCACGATTTGATCTCGCTCAGGCTGATGTCGAAGCGCTGGGCAATGGCGTGCAGGGTGTCGCCGCGTTTGACGGTGTAACGCGTCGGCTTGGCGACTTTTTGTGTACGTGGGGTGAAGCTGGCCGGCTGGACACGCGCTGCTGCGCGAGTGGCCGACGCGTTTGAGGGGAGCTGTATGGTCTGGCCAGCTTGGATGTTGCTGTCGAGGTCGGGGTTGGCCTCGGTCAACTGAGCCACGCTCAAACCATAGCGGCGGGCGACGCCAAACAGGGTTTCGCCTCGCTGCACGATGTGTGAGCCTGCTTCCGAACCCGAAGGGGCGGCGGGGGCTGCTTCTGCAACCGGTGCCGGTGTGGCCGTTGCCACGGCGTTACGCCCTTTGACGGGAACCAGGATGGTTTGTGCCCTCACCAGTTTGCCGCGTTTCAGGTGGAACGAGTTGAGTTCGCTCAGGCGGGCGACGCTGACATTAAAGCGCCTGGCGATAGCTTCCGGCCGCTCGCCTTTTTGCGCGGTGTAGGGCTGCCAGGAATCCCAGTTTCCTGCATCCAGATTGCGCTGAAACTGGTCCGCCTTGTCGACTGGAACCAGCAGCTTGACTGGCGTGTCGGAACGGATGAGTTTGCGCGGAAATGCAGCATTCAAGGCAATGAAATCGTCGCTGCTCATGTTGGCCAGTCGAGCGGCAGCATGAATGTCGAGGTTGGCGTGGACAGGGATCTGGTTGAAATACGGCTGATTGGGTAGGGTGTCGAGCACGACGCCGAATTGCTCGGGGTTGCGGATCAGGTTCTTGATGGCCAGCAGATTGGGTACGTAGTTC
>JAAPAA010000163.1 GCA_012274165.1 Thiobacillaceae bacterium | reverse complement strand
GATTCTCGGCGGGCAGTCATTGGGGTTGCGCGTCGTGGAAAGCAAGCGCCTGCCGTGATGCGGGCGGCGACAATACATAAGGGAACCGGGGCAGTTCGATGAAAAGCAGCGAGATTCGCAAGAAGTTTCTGGAGTACTTCGCCGGCAACGGCCATAGCATAGTCGCGTCGAGCCCGCTCGTGCCGGGCAACGACCCCACCTTGCTGTTCACCAATTCCGGCATGGTGCAGTTCAAGGACGTGTTCCTCGGGCAGGAAAAGCGGCCTTATGTGCGGGCGACGACATCGCAGCGTTGCGTGCGTGCCGGCGGCAAGCACAACGATCTCGAAAACGTCGGCTATACCGCGCGCCATCACACCTTCTTCGAAATGCTGGGCAACTTCAGTTTCGGCGATTATTTCAAGCAGGACGCAATCAAATACGCGTGGGAATACCTGACCGACGTGCTGAAACTGCCGACCGAGAAGCTGTGGGTCACGGTCTACTCCGAAGACGACGAGGCCTTCGACATCTGGCACAACGACATCGGCGTGCCGAAGGAACGCATCATCCGCATTGGCGACAACAAGGGCGCGCGCTACGCCTCCGACAACTTCTGGGCGATGGGCGACACCGGCCCCTGCGGTCCCTGCACCGAGATCTTCTACGACCACGGCGAGGGCATTTACGGCGGCCCGCCCGGCTCGCCCGAGGAGGATGGCGACCGCTACATCGAAATCTGGAACAACGTGTTCATGCAGTTCAACCGCGATGCGTCCGGCACCATGCACCCGCTGCCCAAGCCGAGCGTCGACACCGGCATGGGGCTGGAGCGTATTTCAGCGGTGATGCAGCACGTGCATTCCAACTACGAAATCGACCTGTTCCAGGCGCTGATCGCCGCCGCCGCGCGTGAGACGCAGACGGCGGACTTGAACAACAACTCGCTCAAGGTCATCGCCGACCATATCCGCGCGTGTTCCTTCCTGATCGTCGACGGCGTCATCCCCGGCAACGAAGGCCGTGGCTACGTGCTGCGCCGCATCATCCGCCGCGCGATCCGCCATGGCTACAAACTAGGATCGCGCACCGCGTTCTTCAACCGCATGGTGCCGGATCTGGTGGCTGCGATGGTCGAAGCCTACCCGGAACTCACCCAGTCGCAGCTGCGCGTGATGGACATCCTGCGGCAGGAAGAAGAGCGCTTCTTCGAGACCATCGAGCATGGCATGGGCATCCTCGACACCACGCTCAAAACGCTGCCTGCTGGCGGCGTGTTCGATGGCGTACTGGCGTTCAAGCTGCACGACACCTATGGTTTCCCGCTCGACCTCACCGCCGACATCTGCCGCGAAGCGAATGTCTCTGTCGACACTGATGCCTTTGACACGGCCATGGCGCAGCAAAAATCGCAGGCGCGCGCAGCGGGCAAGTTCAAGCTGGGTGCCGGTCTGTCTTATAGCGGCGAATCGACTACTTTCCACGGCTACGACACGCTGGCACACGACGGCACCATACTCGCGCTGTATCGCGACGGCGGTGCGGTCGACGAATTGCGCGAAGGCGAACTCGGCGTGGTCGTGCTCGACCACACCCCCTTCTACGCCGAGTCCGGCGGCCAGGCAGGCGACTGCGGCATATTGCGGGCCGCCGGCGGCCTGTTCGGGGTAGAGGACACACTCAAAATCCAGGCACAGGTATTTGGCCACCATGGCGTGGTGAATACCGGCAGCCTGAAAATCGGTGATCCGGTGCAGGCCAAGGTAGATGAAGACAACCGCGCGCGCACCATGCGCAACCACTCGGTCACCCACCTCATGCACAAAGCATTAAGGGAGGTCCTCGGCGACCATGTGCAGCAAAAAGGCTCACTGGTCGATGCCGATAAGACCCGCTTCGACTTCATTCAGCCCTTGCCGATGAGCGATGCGCAAATCCGTGAAGTCGAAGCGCGTGTCAACGCTGAAATCCTGGCCAATACCGCCACCCAGGCGCGCGTCATGGCCATCGACGACGCGCAGAAAACCGGCGCGCTGATGCTGTTTGGCGAAAAATATGGCGACGAAGTGCGCGTGCTCGATATCGGCAGCTCGCGCGAACTGTGCGGCGGCACCCACGTGGCACGTACCGGCGACATCGGCCTGTTCAAAATCATCGCCGAATCGGGCGTGGCCGCGGGCATCCGCCGCGTCGAAGCGACGACCGGCACCGGGGTGCTGAACTATCTGGGCGAAACCGAGAAAAACATCGGCGCAGTTGCCCATCTGGTCAAGACTACGCCGGCAGACGCAGCCGAGCGCGTGGCGCAATTAATCGAGCACACCCGCACGCTGGAAAAAGAACTCGACCGGCTGAAATCCAGGCTTGCTGCCAGCCAGGGCGACGAATTGCTGCAACAGGCCGTCGAGATTGCGGGTGTCCGCGTGCTCGCCGCCCAACTCGATGGTGCAGATGCCAAGAGCTTGCGCGAAACGGCAGACAAGCTGCGCGACAAACTCAAATCCTGCGCACTGGTGCTCGCAACGGTAACCGACGGCAAGGTCAGCCTGATCGCCGCCGTCACCCCCGATGTCACCGGAAAAATCAAGGCGGGCGAACTGGTCAATTTCGTCGCCACCCAGGTCGGAGGCAAGGGCGGCGGCAAGCCGGACCTGGCGATGGCAGGCGGCAGCGAGCCGAACCGGCTGCCGGCAGCATTGGAAACGGTGGTCGCCTGGGCGCAAAACAAGCTGGCATAAGCGAGCTGGTACAGATTTTGCGGATCAAACCGTAAAGTACCTACATAACATTCACCGACTAGACAAGCAGACATCATGAATTCACTGGCCGCCAAATTCGCCTCAGGGATTGCCCGCCTCACCCCGTTTGGCAAGGGTGACGAAGATCCATTGAGCAGCGTCAAGGCGGCCACGCGCTGGATTCAAGCCCTGCCGATTGGCGATGCATTCAAGTGCCAGCAATCCATCCTCAGAGAACTCAAACGGCTCAACGAAAAATCGACACAATTCACGAAAGATCGCCTGTCTGTGTTGATGTTGCTGGATGAAAAAGCGCAAGACCTGCAAGACACCCTGGTTCGCCAATATTTGCGTAACCCGCGCATGTCGCGTTCAGTTGAAAGCCAGCTATGGCACGCGGTATACGGCCTGTATTGGGAAGTCGCACGCGGTTAT
>JAAPAA010000162.1 GCA_012274165.1 Thiobacillaceae bacterium | reverse complement strand
GTGCGCAAGCAGGAGAGCACGTACAAGTCGGCCGGCTCGGTGCACGGCTGCGCGCTGTTTCGCCAGGGCGAGATGCTCACGTTCGTCGAGGACGTCGGCCGCCACAACGCGATCGACACGATCGCCGGCTGGATGTGGCTCAACGACCTGAGCGGCGGCGACAAGATCTTCTACACGACCGGCCGGCTGACGAGCGAAATGGTGATCAAGTCGGCGCAGATGGGCGTGCCGATCGTCGTCTCGCGCAGCGGCGTCACGCAGATGGGCCTCGAGCTGGCGGAGCGGCTCGGCCTGGCCCTGTTCGGTCGGGCCACCAACCGCCACTTCATCTGTTACTGCGGCTTCGACCGCTTCGACGCCGAGCCCGAGCCGACGCGGGCGTGAGCTGCTGCCGGGCCGACTGAGAACGTCGGCGATCGGGCCATCAGCGGATACTCGGTAACGGCAGCCTAAGAGCGATCCAGCGTTAACGTCGCCGACACCAGTTCACCGAATGGCGGACACCGCCTTAGGCGTAGGGCTGGCTGTTTCATTGGAGAATCCGCTTGAGAAGCGTGAGAGACGCACCTGCGACAGGAGGTCAATCATGAGCCCTGCAGCTGAAAGCCTTCGGCCCGTCGCGGGCCTGGCGCTGGCGACGCTCATTTTCGTGTCCGTAGCGCAGACGCCTCCGCTCCCCCGCATCGGCTGGGTGATCAGCGGAACGGTGGAGAACACACGCCACACGGTCCAGGCAGTGCGCGCTGGCCTCGCTGACGAGGGCCTCGTTGACGGCCGCAGCGTGATCCTCGATGTACGCTTCACGGCTGGCCGGCCCGAGCGCTACCCGGAGATCTTTGCCGATCTCACTCGCCAACCCGTCGCCGTGCTGGCGGCAGCGGGCTTCGCCGGCATTTCCGCCGCCCGCGACGCGAGCGCAGGACGCACGCCGATCTCTGCCTACTTCTGCGGCAGCGAAGTCCAGCGAATGGTGGAAGCTTTGCACGCGCAGCCGGAAACGTCACCGGTGTGTCATGCCTTAGCACTGAACTCGCTATCAAACGCGTTGAGCTGCTGAAGCTAGCAGTCCCGAGCCTGCGTCATCTCGGTTTCCTGTACGACCCGAGAAACCCGGGCAAGGAGAAGGAACTTGCTGAAGTCCGGCAAGGCGCTGCCGGGCTTGGCGTAAGCGTATCTGCCGCTGCTGCCAGCAGCGTTGAAGCATTGAGGGAAGCCATCGCCTCTCTGCGTCGCGACGGCGCCGAGGCCGTCGTCATCTCTGAGGACGTCTTCACCTATGGCAACCGAGAGGCGATCGTCGCACTGACGGCAGAGTATCGGCTGGTTGACATCTCATCGTTTCGCGAGTTCGTTGATGCTGGCGGTGTTCTCTCCTATGGCGCGAGCAACACGGAGCGCATGCGCATGCAGGCACGCTACGCTGCCAAGCTGGTGCGCGGCGCCAAGCCCTCGGACCTGCCCATCGACCAACCTACCCGCTTCGAATTTGTAATCAACTTGAAGGCGGCGCGTGCACTCGGAATCACGGTCTCGAAAGCAGTACTGGCCCGTGCCGACGAAGTCATTGAATGATGTCGAACGCCAGGAGAACGTCTGCTTTGCGGCGGGCGACCCATCGGCATGGAATTCCGGTATGGGTCGCGATCCGTCGGCGTGATGGCTGCTCACGGCCCAGTAGCGGACGGCCGCAAGCGTCTGCTTTTGGACCTGCCAGAGGCGGCTGGGCGAACTAGGCGAAGTGTGCTGCCGCCGGGCGAACCGAATGGCAGGCGCTGACCCCTTCACGGCTTCTCCACAAACTTCAGTGTCCGACGCCCGCATACGGAGTGGGCGGGCCTCTCGCAAAATGCAAACGGCTAACGCAGCTACTTGCTTCCGCAACCCAGACCGTCGTACGCTCCTTGTCATGCATGAAAAAGAGTCGCACGGACGCCGCCTTCCGATACGGACTCGCCACCGCAGGCCTCGAATGGCAAGGCTTGCCGCGTGCATGGCGCTCGCGGTTTGCACCGCAACGCCGGCGCAAGGTCCGGCCAAGCTCCCCGACGCATGCGGCATCGTGCTGGCCAACGGCGGCCGCGAGTTTCTGGGCGGCAACCCGGAAAGCCTCAGTCGGGACCCCCGTAGCTGCCAGCTCACTGACAACGCCAGTGGCGTCGTGATGTTCCTCCTGCGGACCGGGGTCACCCGCGCGGCCTTCGATGGTGACGTCGCGAAGATGCGCCGTGACCCGACATACAGCCTCAAGGAAGAGCCCGAATTCGGTGCCAACGTCTTTTCGTCTTCGGTAGCGAACACACAAGCCACGATCTTCATGGCCCTGAAAGGCGATCGGGTCGTCGTTCTGCAGATCCTGAGCCTGCATCCCGATCCGGCCGCGATGCGGAAATTCTTCAAGCGGCTGCTGGCCGGCGCCTGAACACATGTCGCGTTCGGCCCCGGTGCTCACCGAGGGACTCGGAGATGGGCCGCGCCACGGAAAGTTCTGGATGCGTGCATGAGTTCGTGCGACTAGCCGACACCCGCGCCGAATTTGCTGCACCGAGCCCGACACTCTCCAAAGCGCGGCGAGGCTCAGGCGGCGTCCAATGTGCTGATCCAGCGGATCAGTGACAAAACGACCCGGCTGGGGCCGCGAGCCGGCCCGCTCCGAAGCTGCCGTCCGCCTATACCGGCCAGAACCGGCCCTACTCGAGCGTCTGCTTCAAGGACTCAAAGCGCGAGCGACAGCGCGACGCGCTGGTCATCGCTCGGCTAGGCGCCCACTATTCCTTCGCTGCCGCTTCTTCCACCGTCAGCACCGCCTCGGGAGACGCTTCCAGCCGCTCCTTGGGAATTGCCTTGCCGCTTTTGTCGGACAGCCCGTAGGTCCCGAGCTCGATCTTCTTCAACGCTCGATCGATACTAGCCAGGCGCGGCTGATCCACGTCGTGTCTGGCCTGCAGCACTTCCTTCAGGTCCAAGAGCTGCGCGGCGTCCTCGTATTCCTCGGCCTCGGCGCCGCCATCCTCCTGGCCAGCCCGCGTCTCCTCTTGGGCCGCGCTGTCGGCGCCGAGGAGCTCCGCCTTCAAGGCCTCCAGGCGCTTGCGTTGGGCGGCGATGAATTGAGGGCTGAGTGTGCTCTTGGCGGACATGGCGATTCCAGTGTGTGCGGATGGGGGAAGGGGGACGGCGCGACGGCGCGGGTTCGAGCATAGTCTCCGGTACGCCATGCCATCCTCGCGATAAGCTGAAGCCCCTTTGAAGGCGCAGAAGCGGGTCGAAAGCGGTTGGAGCAAGCATGCCGCTACATCACCCGGCCGCCGCTTTCCGACGAAGGGGTGCAACTGAACGCCGCTGGCCAGGTGGAGTTGAAGCTCAAGACGCTGTGGCGCGACGGTGCCACGCAATTGGTGATGAGCCCGCTGGATTTCATGCAGCGACTGGCCGCGCTGGTGCCGCGCTTGCGCCTGACTGCGCGTGGCGGGTTCGTGATGCCCCTGGCAGGTGACTGCTTTCGCGGCGACCAATCCAGGGTAGCGAATCTCGCCTCAGGGTCGCGGGCAGCCGCTCCGGAGCGTCGGCGAGCAGCCTCTGCGGACATTGCTCCGAGCGGTCGAGGCGATGAATCGCTAGAGG
>JAAPAA010000161.1 GCA_012274165.1 Thiobacillaceae bacterium | reverse complement strand
CCGGTGATTGCGCTGTTGCCAGGCAGCCGTTTGAGCGAAATCAAGCGCCATGCGCAGCTGATGCTCGACGCGGCGGCGCTGATTCTGCAACGCTACCCCACTGCGCAGTTTGTGCTGCCCGCCGCGAGCGAAGCCGCTGCCCAGTTGATCCGCCCCGCAGCGAATGGGCTTCATTTGCCGTTGCACATTCTGAATGGCCAGTCGCACACCGCGCTGGCGGCGTGCGACGTCGCGCTGGTGGCGTCCGGCACCGCCACGCTCGAAGCGGCGCTGTTCAAAAAGCCGATGGTGATTACCTACCGTGTCCCCGCGCTCACCGCTTACCTGATGCGCAAAAAAGCCTTGCTGCCGTGGATCGGACTGCCGAACATTCTGGCGCGCGATTTCGTGGTGCCGGAACGGGTGCAGGAAGACGCGACGCCGGAGCATCTTGCCGCCGACGCACTGGCCTGGCTGGATGACGCGCCGCGCCGCCAGGTGCTCGGTGAGACGTTTCACGCCATGCATGTGAGTCTGCGACAGAACGCCAGCGCACGCATCGCAGCAGCGCTTGAGCCATATCTGGAGGGCGCATGAAGCCAGCCGTCATGTTGCATGTCGGGCCGCTCGGCTTGTGCGGCGTCGATGAAGCCGGGCGCGGGCCGCTGGCCGGGCCGGTGATGGCGGCGGCCGTCATGCTCGATCCGGAACGGCCGATCCCCGGCCTGCGCGACTCCAAAAAACTCAGTGCGGCCAAACGCGAGCAGCTGGCCTACGAGATTCGCATGCATGCCGCCGCCTGGTGCGTGGCCGAGGCCAGCGTCGCTGAAATCGACCAGCTGAATATCCTGCAGGCCACGATGCTGGCGATGCAGCGCGCCGTCGCTGGCCTCGCACGCGTGCCGGACGAAGTCTGGGTAGACGGCAACCGCTGTCCCGACTGGGCATGGCGCTCGCAGGCCGTGGTCAAGGGCGACGACAAGGTGGCGTCGATTGCGGCCGCGTCGATTCTGGCCAAGACCGCGCGCGATCAATATATGCAGCAACTGCATGTAAATTTTCCGGCCTATGGATTTGCGCAGCACATGGGCTACGGTACTGCCGTACACTTGGCCGCGCTGCAAACTCACGGCGCCTGTCCACACCATCGGCGCAGCTTCGGCCCGGTCAAGCTCGCCCCGGTAAAACCTGCGATCGATATCGATCAAGCCTCACTTTTTTGAAAGGAAACGTCATGTCTCTCTCCTTGTTTCTGCATGTATTGGGTGTCGTCGTCTGGGTGGGCGGCATGTTTTTCGCCTACATGGCATTGCGCCCGGTGGCCGCCAGCGTGCTTGAACCACCGCTCCGCTTGACCGTGTGGGCAGGGGTGTTCGGCAAGTTCTTTCCCTGGGTATGGCTGTCGGTAGCGCTGATCCTGACAAGCGGGCTGCACATGCTGATGAAGCTGGGCGCCGCTACCCCGCACTACGCCTTGGCCATGCTGGCGCTTGGCGTGGTGATGATGCTGTTGTTCGCCCACGTGTTTTTTGCACCCTACAAGAAACTCAAGCGCGCAGTAAGTGAGAAAAACTGGCCGGCCGGTGGGGCTGCCCTGGGGCAGATTCGCATGCTGATTGGCATCAATCTGAGCCTTGGGCTGCTGACGATTGCCGTGGTGTTTCTCGGTCGCGCTTTGACTTAAACCAGCGGAGCTGCGCTTAAGGCTCATCCTGCGCGGGGGCGGCCAGCAAGTTCAGCACGGCTTGCTGGATGGCTTCGCGCCGCGCTTCGCATTGCAGCTCGGCATGAAACAGCCCATCGCGATACAGATACAGCGTGGGCAAATGAAAGATGCCGAAGTAGCGCGCCACTCCGGTGGCTTCGCCGACATCGACTTCATACAGCGCGCTGACCATCCCGGCCAGCGCCAGCGGCAATAGCTGCTTCCAGACCCGGCAGGCGCCGCAGCTGGATGCGCTGAACAGCACCACCGCCGCACCGGCCGTTGCCGCAAGGCGCGCATGGAATTCGCCCTCGGCCAGGCGTGAAAAAACCACCGGGGCGAGGAGGGCGGGGCTGGTAGAATCGCGCTTTTCGTCCCGGCTTGCACTCATGCTGTTTCTCGAACTCTTCGGCTATCTGCTGCTCATCCTCGTGGCGGCGGAAATCTTTGTCAACGCGCTCGAACATCTGGGCGAAAAACTGAACATCTCTGAAGGCGTCACCGGTTCATTGTTTGCCGCAGTCGGCACCGCCATGCCCGAAACGCTGGTGCCGCTGCTGGCGATTTTTGCCGGTACCGGCAGCAGCGCCGTCAACCAGGAAATTGGCGTCGGCGCCATTCTGGGCGCGCCCTTGATGCTGTCGACCTTGTCGCTGTCGCTGTTGAGCGTGGCCGTCATCAAGACCCGGGGCATTCCGGGCCAATTCACCCCGGAGAAAACCGGCCTCAAGCGTGATCTGGATTTCTTCCTGATGGCCTTCCTGCTGGCCTTCGTCGCCATGTTTGTGCCGCATGGTGAAGGCTGGGTGCGCGCCTCGCTCGCTTTCGTCATGGTGATGATTTACTTCATCTACGTCATGCTGACCCTGCGAGCGTCGGCCAAACTGGTGGATGAAGGCCATGCCACCGAGGCCGGGTCGCCGATGATGCTGACCCGTCTGGGGCTGCCGCAGAACCTGTTTTTCATCATCGTGCAGCTGGCGCTGGGCCTGGCGATGCTGGTTACCGGTGCCAAGGGCTTCATCCATGGCGTGGAAGCCGCCGCGCCCATCATCGGCATTTCTGCCCTGCTGCTGTCGCTGATGATCATTCCGATCGCCACCGAGTTGCCGGAAAAGGTGAATTCGATTTTGTGGGTCCGCAAACGCAAGGACACGCTGGCGTTCGGAAATATCACCGGCGCGATGGTATTCCAGGGCACGCTGCTGCCCGCCATCGGCGTTTCGCTTACCCCATGGGCTCCGCAGAAGGAAGTGTTGCTGGGGGTGCTGATTACCTTGGTTGCAGCGTTCTGGCTGCGCTGGGCAGCGTTGAATGGCGGACTGCGCGTGTGGCATTTGTTTGTGAACGGCGCGCTGTATGTTGGCTACTTGACCGCTGTGTTGATTTAAATTCAGCGATGACATAAAAAAACGGCGGGTTAACCCGCCGTTTTTTTATGTGCCTGCCGCCGCGCTCAAGACGATTTCGCAGGCGGCGGTTCGTTGCGAAAAGGCGCATCCAACTCGTCCATGTAATGACTGATGGCATCGG
>JAAPAA010000160.1 GCA_012274165.1 Thiobacillaceae bacterium | reverse complement strand
GCGTTCCCGAGCGTATTGTGGAGCTATAATAATTTTCTTCTCGATCGAAAGGTAGACGTTGGCCTGGAGGAGAGACCGACCGAGGTTGCCCGCGACTTCTACGTCTTTGCCAAGAGCCTGACCGACGAGGGTCACTCCGGCGCGGACGACTTCGACGGGGATGACTTGGACGATGACTGCCAGCCTGGCGGTTGGTTGCTCCGCAAAGGGCATCTGTTGGAAAAAATGGTTCCGATCGACGTCCTTAAACTCCCGAAGATCAAGGAAGCCGCCCGCAATTGGAAGGAGCACCTGTCCAAAGCGACGATACAGTTGCGAAAGTATCACCTTGAGCTTGCGGGCGAGACCACGCACCCCGACGGCTGCAAGCGCGTCGAACCAATTCTAAAGATGAAGAACCCGTTGAACGCAATCGAATTCGGCGTCTTCAGGCTCGCGGAGCAAATCAAGGACGAAAAGCGGTATACCTTCCGCTGGGCCACGGCGATCCGGGCCTCTTTGACCTTGAAACTTCATGCACAGGTGCCGCTGCGCCGCAAGACATTCTCCGGTCTTACCTACGCCACGGACAACAGCGGGATGGTCAAGTTCGAAAACGGCAAATGGTGGCTGGAGATTCCGGGCAGTCTGTTCAAGAACGAGAAGAGCAAGGTGTTCAGAGAGGATTATCCAGACGGCTTTCGCCATAACCTTTTGGATCTTTGGGGCCTTTACAAGGACCTCCAAGAATATGTTGACAGCGCCCGCACGATCATCCTGTCCGGTGTCGAGAGTCCGGCCTTCTACGTCGCGCAACACAACGCGGGGCACGTCACGCCCGGAGCTTTTGCGGATAACTTCCGTAAGATCACCAAAGAGTTCATTGCATACAATGCCGGCCGCGGAACGGGGCTCAAGGGCGTCAAGCCGTTCGGTTCGCATGCCATGCGTCATATTGTGGCAACGGCCGTTTGGAAGTCGACGCGTTCGCTCGACGACGCGGCGCGTGCCATCCACGACACCACAAAAATGACCGAAAAACATTACAAGCACTACGTGCTCGACCTCGCCCGCCAGAACGAAATTGTCGAGTACCTAATGCCAAATTCGCGTTGGCCCAGACAGGGCGAAGTCCTGCTGCCGCAGGTCAGCAGTCCGTCTTCCGTTCCGCGAACGCCTAATCACACTGTGTCTGCGCCCGCGATGATCAAAGCGCCAAAGGATGAGGCCTGATAGGACGGCGGCAGCCGTTCGCAGCGGGATGAAAGTCGACATGTCGCTCGCGGATTTAGTGCCGATACTAACGGTCAAGACCCGTTAAGAAGCGATGTGTGTCGCAAGTTGAAATTGTTGATCCAATTCAACGGCAGCCTCCGTGAAATCGGCAAGCTGCCCAAGACCTTGGACAACAGTCAGCCTTTTACTATGGCATTTAGCGGAAAGCGCCCTGGAGTTGGCCAGCCCAAGGGCTCCACTAATGTCGTGCAATTTCGCGACTTTGTTTCAGAATAAGACCGTAAAAAGTTTGTCCTCTCCGGCTACAAAGAGATGTGACCGGTTAGCGCGCGATTTTGGACATGTTCGTTCGTTTTGTTTGCGCTAAACGGGTCCGCGATTTATTGAGAGTGAAATCGTCAGTACTGTTTTTAAAATCGCGGTCGTCGCGATTATTTGACTGCTGACGACCTAACTGTTCGACCGCGTTTTGCGCGAATGCGAATTCCCACACCTGTAGATCCGTCAAAAATAAATTCGATACCCTTCTCTTCCAGACAGGATTGAAGGTCCCGAAGCGTGCGTTCGTAGGGGACAGACAGGTCTTTTTCGAAGCGGGCAATTGTTCGCTTCGCAACACCTGACAGCCGAGCCAAGTCGTCTTGGCTTAATCCCAGCCAACCTCTAGCCGCTCGAATTTGCTCAGCATTAAGCATAACTGTAGTCCAATATAGCCATGTGGCTCCAATAGTGCCAAGTTATCCTCTGGATGCGGGGGATAAACCTGCCGCAGTGGAGAGCATAGAAAATGGCTAAGTACCCTGAGTTGAATGACGTTTCCCCGGCGGCGCTGATGCGCGCCGCCCAGAATTCGGTTGCCGGCGCACTCGCCGGCGACTTCCCGGCCGACCCGCTCATCGGGCTGGAGCTGTCGCGCGCCATCTCCTGCATCGGGAGCGTGGTGAAGCGGCACGGCAGGCTCATCGAGATGGGCATCGCTGGCGCGCTGATCGCGAGTGACCGTTTCATCGTGGTGCCCAATGCCGAGCTGCCGTTGACCAAGGGCGCCGCGCAGTTGCTCGACGCCAAGAACTCCGATGAGAACCTGTCCAAGATCAAGCTCTCGGTTGATTCGGAAGCCGACGGCATCGTGACTGTCGACTTGGTCGTTGTCGACCCCGAGGCGGGCTGGGCCGGGGCCTACGAGATCAAGCGCGGGAACGGGGTGACTGAACACGGCAAGCGGCGCCCCATCGTGCGCAAGCTGAAGGCTGCCCGTCTGGTGCTGGCCTCGTACGTCCGCCAACTCGGCTACGGGCATGTCGAGACGGTCACCAGCGCCGTGATCGACTACTGCGGCGCTTCGGGGTTCGACCCGAATTTCACGCTTACGCGTGATCAACTCGATGCGCATTTCGGCGTGCCGGTGGTGGCCACAGTCGACGCCGTCACCGCCGCCGCCCGCAGCGCGCTGGAGGCCGAACTGCCGGCCCTGTTCGGGCCGGTGTTCGACCGCATGACGCTGCCGAACCACGAAGCGGCGGCGGTGCCGACAGCGGCCATCACCATCCCGGCCGAAGAGGCGCCGAAGCACGCGGCCGTCTTGCGGACGCTGGCAGCACCGCCGACCGGCCCCGGCAAGCGGTCCGCTCGGGACCTCCAGACCCGGCATTAGGCCGGCGCGGCAACCAAAACACCAGATGGACGGCGCCTCGGCGCCGTCCTCGCCCCCTTCCCCCGCCTTCCAAAAACATCGCGCTCTAGACAGTGGAGTTTGTGTCGTGTCTTCCAAGCGTCTCAGTCGCATGGCCGCTCCGGCCGCCCCGCCACCGCCTCTGCCAGGCCGGACGGCCGCCGAAGTGGCCCCTTCCTCCTCGCCGGCCGAAGGCGATCGTAGTGTGCCGCCGCTGCAGTGGTGGCGGCGGCTGCCAGCCGAGGCCTTTACCGCCGCTCATCTGCAAACCATCCGCAAGGCGACCTCCGGCATCGGCATGATCGGCGAGCCGCGCTGGGCGGATGCCGTACGCGGC
>JAAPAA010000159.1 GCA_012274165.1 Thiobacillaceae bacterium | reverse complement strand
TTCTTGTGGGATTGATCCAACAGATCGGGCGCCATGCCCTTGACCTTGAAGTTGGCACCCGCAGCAGCATCTGCCACCGAATCCTGGTTCGGCACAATGTAGTTGCCAGCCTTGTTCTTCAGTGCAACGAAGTTCATTTTGTTCTTCATTGCATCGGCGATATCTACATAGCCAATTGTGCCTTTAATCTTCTGCACGTTTGCCGCCACCCCCGGGTTGCCCTTGCCGCCCAGCGCGTTGGTAGGCCAATTCACGGTATTGCCCGCGCCAACGTCACGCTTGAAGGCTTCCGACTGTTTAGCCAGATAGTTAGAAAACGCGTAAGTAGTACCGGAACCATCCGAGCGATGCGCCACGGTGATGGCCATGTCCGGCAGTGCAAGACCAGGGTTCAACTTGGCAATGGCGGGGTCATTCCACTTTGTGATGGCGCCACGGAAAATGTCAGCCGCAGTCGCGCCATCCAGTTTCAGTTTGCCCGAAGCAACACCGGGAACGTTCATGACAATAGTCACGCCACCCATCACGGTTGGCACCTGAACCAGATGCGATGCATCCAGGTCAGCTTCGGGGACGGGCGCATCGCTGCCGGCGAAATCGACAGTTTTGGCCTTGATCTGCTTGACGCCGCCCGACGAGCCGATGCCCTGGTAGTTAACCTTGTTGCCGGTTGCAGCCTGATAGGCTTCGGCCCACTTGGTATAAACGGCGTAGGGGAAGGTTGCGCCCGCGCCAGTGATGTCTGTGGCCAGCGCGCTGACCGAAAAAGCCAACCCCATGGCCGCAACCAGTGCGCCTTGAGCCAATTTATTAAGTGTTTGCATGTTTATCTCCAGTAGTAATAGACGGTGCCGCATCGGCGACCGTGTCATATTAACGGTGGAATATTACAGTTATATTTCAGGCCGGGAAAATGGTCCGCGCAGCCTTAGCCACCCGTTGCAGCCTGCCTCACCACCTCCGCAATGGTTTCAGCCGTGTGACGAACCTGATCTGCATCGCGCCCCTCCACCATCACCCGGATCAGCGGCTCAGTGCCCGATGCACGCAGCACAACCCGGCCCGTGCCATTGAGTGCCAACTCCGCCTGAACGACTGATGCACTAACTGCCGGTGACGCATCCAGCTTGAAGCCTTTGGCAATCGGCACATTGATCATCACCTGGGGATAGGTTTCCAGATCAGCCGTGAACGCATCCAGCGTCTCTCCTGTCTCGCGCAGCGCACGTAATACCTGCAAGGCAGAGACGATACCGTCACCCGTCGTGTGCTTATCCAGGCACAGGATATGTCCCGAGGTCTCGCCACCCAGCGTCCAGCCGTTGGCAAGCAGGCGTTCCATCACATAGCGATCCCCCACCTTGGCGCGTTCAAACGGGATTTGAGCCCGGCCAAGTGCGTGTTCAGTACCGAGGTTGGTCATCAAGGTGCCCACTACGCCGCCTTTCATGTAACCGGTCTGGATGCGATGGCGTGCGATGACGTAAACCAGTTGGTCGCCGTCATAAATCCGACCCTCTGCATCAGCCATCATCAAGCGATCACCGTCGCCGTCCAGCGCAATGCCGAGATCGGCCCGATGGGTACGCACTGCGTCCGACAGCGTCTTGGTGTAAGTCGCACCGCATTCCTCGTTGATATTGAAGCCGTTGGGTTCGTTGCCGATGGCAATCACCTCGGCACCCAGTTCGTGCAGCACATGCGGTGCAACGTGATAGGTCGCACCGTGTGCGCAATCGACGACGATGCGCATCCCGCGCAAGTCCAGATGATTCGGATAGGTGCTCTTGCAAAACTCGATGTAACGCGCTGCGGCATCCTCAATGCGCCGCGCACGCCCCAACTGGCGTGCCCCGACCGTCACGATGGGGAAGTCCAGCCGCGCCTCGATCGCCGCTTCCACGCTGTCCGGCAACTTTTGTCCGCTGGCAGAAAAGAACTTGATGCCATTATCTTCAAACGGATTGTGCGAGGCGGATATCACCACCCCGGCCTGTAGACGCAATGCCCGCGTCAGATACGCCACCGCTGGCGTCGGCATCGGCCCGGTCATCAATACATTCACACCGGCAGCAGTAAACCCGGCTTCCAGCGCAGCTTCCAGCATATAGCCCGAAATACGCGTGTCCTTGCCGATAAGCACCGTTGGTTGCTGGTTCGGCGGCAGGCTGCCGCGGTCGGCCACCAATACCTGCCCGGCAGCGTAGCCCAAATGCATGACGAACTCAGGTGTGATGGGCGATTCGCCGACCTTGCCGCGCACACCGTCGGTGCCAAAATATTGTCGTCCCATTCTTATGTCTCCTCCACAGCATTCCAAATGGCCAGTGCATCCCGCATGGCCGCTACATGGTGCACACGCAACACGCGCGCGCCGCGTCCGACTGCAATCAGATGGGCTGCCACGCCAGCAAATTCACGCTGATCAAGCTCACGCCCAGTCAATTGTCCCAGCATCGATTTGCGCGACAACCCAGCCAGCACCGGCACGCCCAATTCAAGCAGGCGATCCAGATGTTTCAGCAGGTCCAGATTATGTTGCAGGGTTTTGCCAAAGCCAAAGCCAGGGTCAATCAGCATCCGCGCACGCGTGATGCCTGCCGCTTCGCAGGTCTGCACCCTGGACTGCAAAAAACGCAACACGTCTTCTACCACATGGGTGTAACACGGTGCCTGCTGCATGGTTTGCGGATCGCCCTGCATGTGCATCAAACACACCGCCGCACCGGATGCGGCCACCGTTTCCAGCGCGCCTGGTGCCTGCAAAGCCATCACATCGTTCACCATGACCGCGCCCACATCCAGTGCAGCCCGCATCACTTCGGGTTTTTTCGTATCAACCGACACCGCACACCCCTGACGGGCGAGTGCGTCGATGACCGGCACCACACGCTTGATTTCTTCCCCGGCAGACACGCGCGCCGCGCCCGGGCGTGTCGATTCCCCTCCGACGTCAAGGATATCAGCCCCATCTTCACGAAGCTGTAACGCATTCCGAATGGCCGACCGGGCATCCAGGCAGCGCCCACCATCCGAAAACGAATCCGGCGTGGTATTGACGATACCCATGATGAGCGGCCTAAGCAGCGAGAGACGGTATGAACCTGCGTGAAGAACGGACATAAAAATAGAGGAGCCGAAGCCCCTCTATTGTAGTGCGTGTACCCAGGTCGCCGCTCAGATTTCCTGTGCGGGCTGAGCGGTTGGCGCGGGCGCGCTGGGCTTGTCACCGCCCGCCGGTGGCTGGGGCGTCGCCGACGGCTTGGGTGGACGTGCCGGACGCCCCGCCATGATGTCGCCGATCTGTTCGGCGTCGATGGTTTCATATTCCAGCAACGCGGCTGTCATCGCCTCGACCTTGTCGCGGTTTTCGGTAAGGATTTTCGTCGCCAGCGCGTATTGTTCATCCAGAATGCGGCGAATTTCAGCATCAACCTTTTGCATGGTGGTTTCGCTCATGTTCTTGTGCGTCGTCACCGAACGCCCAAGGAACACTTCGCCTTCATTTTCGCCGTACACCATCGGACCTAACGCGGCCGACATGCCATAACGCGTCACCATGTCGCGCGCGATACTGGTGGCGCGTTCCAAGTCGTTCGACGCCCCCGTCGAAATGCTGCCGACAAAAATTTCTTCCGCCACCCGGCCACCAAACAGCATGCTGATCTGCGCCAGCATCTGATCCTGGTACAGGCTGAAACGGTCCACTTCCGGAAGCGACATGGTCACGCCAAGTGCACGGCCACGCGGAATCACCGTCACTTTATGTACCGGGTCGCAGCCCGGCAAGGTCATCCCGACAATGGCATGGCCCGACTCGTGATAAGCCGTTTTTTTCTTGTCCTCAGGCGTAATCACCATGGACTTGCGCTCGGCGCCCATGAAGATTTTGTCCTTTGCCTGCTCAAAATCCTCCATGTCGACCAGACGCTTGTTGCTGCGTGCAGCAAACAGCGCCGCCTCGTTCACCAGATTGGCGAGATCCGCACCGGACATGCCCGGCGTCCCGCGCGCGAGAATATCGGCACGCACGTCGGGCGCAGCCGGCACTTTGCGCATGTGCACCAGCAAAATTTGCTCGCGGCCACGGATATCGGGCAAGCCCACCACCACCTGGCGGTCAAAACGACCGGGGCGCAACAAAGCCGGGTCGAGCACGTCGGGACGGTTGGTCGCGGCAATCACAATGACCCCGCTGACACCTTCAAAGCCATCCATTTCGACTAGCAATTGATTCAAGGTCTGTTCGCGTTCGTCGTTGCCGCCGCCCAGACCCGCACCACGCTGGCGACCCACCGCATCAATCTCGTCGATGAAAATAATGCAAGGCGCACTCTTTTTGGCCTGCTCGAACATGTCACGCACGCGCGACGCGCCCACGCCGACAAACATCTCCACAAAGTCAGAGCCCGAAAGGCTGTAGAACGGCACCTTGGCCTCACCCGCGATCGCGCGCGCCAACAGGGTTTTACCGGTACCGGGCGAACCGACCAGCAGCACGCCGCGCGGAATCCGCCCGCCGAGCTTCTGGAATTTTGTCGGGTCTTTCAGGAAATCAACCAACTCGGCAACATCTTCCTTGGCCTC
>JAAPAA010000158.1 GCA_012274165.1 Thiobacillaceae bacterium | reverse complement strand
ATGCGCTCGGTCACGCAGGCCCAGTGCGATCACATCGTGGACGACTTGAACAACAGGCCCAGAAAGAGATTGGGATTCAACACACCAGCCAAGCTATATCATCGGAACTGATCAGCGTTGCACTTGCTCGTTGAATCTACGCAGCATTTCCATTCGGTGCATTGTGCTTCTTCTCCAACTGCTTCACAAACTGGCTTGCAAGTGCGGGCATAGTTCCCAGATAGGACAGCAACTTGGGCAACATGTCGACGAAGATTCGGGCGCCTTCGTAGAACTCCGCCGCTATTTTCGTCACAGCGACGCTATCAATTTCGGCAATGTCTGCGTGCTGCCGCAAAGCGTCTGCATCGCGATGGGCGATTGTGGAGTTCCGAAGATAAGCGAATTGCTTCCGGGCGCGCTCCTGGGACCTTCGCACCATCCGAAGTGCCTCCGCGACCTCCTTCCGGAGTGCTTCAGGAACCTGCGCGTCATCTAGCGCTTCGCGCAGTTGGTTTCCTGCCACTTTGTCCAACTGAAGCTCGTGGATTGTTAACAACATGATGCGCGCGCACAGCGCGCGATGCCAGGCATCAGGGTGGGTCAGTGCATCAACCTTCACAGCCTGGATGTCTCGCTCGGCAATGAGAAAGAATAGGCCGAGGTTGAGAACGACGTAATTTGTGTTGAACCCAAGCCTCCTCGCTTTTGCGGTTTCATGCGCTAACGTTGCGAGAGTAGAAATTAGGGCTTTTCGACGTTTGTGCTCCGCAAGCAACATACGAGGCCGAGCAATTTTCCTACCAAGTACGTGTACTAAGCCATTTGTCTTGCGGTACGTCCAGCGCCGCATGTACCGGTTGATCAGCTCCTGTCGCTGGTCGAGGAGTCGGCGCGACTCATTTCGCACGGCGTGTCCGATGCTGCCTAACGTCGAAAGTGACCGGCGCGCGCCAGACGCGCCGAAGGCGCAGCCCTAAGGCACGCGTCCGTGTCGACTGATGGGATGGACTCCCCCCGTTTTTCGCGCCACATTGGCGCACTGGTCTTCATTGGCGTGTGGATCAGGTCTTCATCAAACGAAAGGAGTCCGACATGAATGCTACAACCGTTGCCGTCGATTTGGCAAAGTCCGTCTTTCAGCTGGCAGTTGCCGATGCGTCCTGGCGCGTGACCGAAACCCAGCGCCTGACGCGCACCCAGTTCGAGCGCTGGTTTGCCAATCGTGATGTTCGCCTGGTCATCATGGAGTCTTGCGGCTCGGCCCACCACTGGGCGCGTTGGCTCACGGGCCTGGGCATCGAAGTCAAACTGCTGCCAGCCCAGTACGTGCGCGCCTATGTGCGGCGCAACAAGACCGATGCGGCCGATGCCGCTGCCCTGCTGGAAGCGGCCCGCTCGTCCGACAGTCGCCCGGTGCGCGTCAAATCGATCGAGCAGCAAGCCCTGCAGGCGCTGCACCGCATCCGCAGCCTGTGGATGGGCACGCGCACGTCCCGCATCAACGCCTTGCGCGGCTTTTGCCGTTAGTTTGGCATCGCCATCCCGGTGGGAGCTCGCACCGGCATCGAGGTCGTTTCCCGGGTGCTGGCCGATCCGCACACAGCCGTGCCCGACCTGATTCGCGGAACAGCTCGCCTGCTGGTCGAGGAGATTCGCCTGTTGGAAGCTCGCATCGCGCAGGTCGAGCGCGAGCTGACCCAGGCGGCCCGCCTGAGCCCGGCGTGCACCACGCTGCTGTCCGTTCCGGGCATTGGCCTGCTGACGGCCACCGCGATGGTGGCGGCGACCTCCGGCGATGTGAGCCACTTCAAGGACGCACGCCACTTCGCCAGCTGGTTTGGCCTCACGCCCAAGGAGTACAGCTCGGGCAACACGCGCTACCTGGGCCACATCTCCAAGCGCGGGGACCGCTATCTGCGCATGCTGCTGACCCACGGCGCCAGAAGTGTGCTGCGCGCCGCCGCGGCTGCCAAGACAAAGGGGCACGAGGTCGCCGGCGTGCGCCGATGGGCCCTGGAGGTGCAAGGGCGCAGTAACCACAACAAGGCCACCTGTGCGCTGGCCAACAAGCTTGCCCGCATCTGCTACGCCACGTTGCGCGACAAGCAGCGGTTCGACGAACAACAGCCGTCGACCAAGAAGATGAATCGCCAGGCCTTTGTGATGCCGGCCTGACCACCGCCAGTTTCCCCGCCTCGCCTTGCGACGCGATTGATCGACCATCATGGCAAACAGGGTTCACCCCGCACCGGTTGACGCCGATAACATGTCCGGCTCCACAGCAGCCGCTTGTATTGATTGGCGCACCGGTGACGCAGATTCCATGTCGGCACGGGCCACATCAGAGCCCACAACTGATGCCGGATATACGACTGCAGGCGCTTCCCTCAAGCCAAACCTATCGGTCAGTTTCTTGCCGTTGAGGGGGAGTCCATATATGACCTGTTAACCCTCTGTCCGCCGAAGCTCAAAGGCATGAATTTCCTCCCACCGTCCTGTGGAGTTTTCCAGCAATATGACCGAGCCGCAAGTGCTTTCTATGGAACCGTGCAGTTCCACAAGCCGCGTGAGCTCGCGCTCGGCCGCTTCGGCGTTTGCAGGGTCTCCGTCTGCAACGGTCAGGTGAGGCACAACCGACGTGTGAGCGCCTCCATACGGAGGGAACTGCGGAAATCGATCCACAAGAGCACTCGTTAGCGCGACAAAGGGCGCTGCGGGCTCGGGGGCAAGGTAGGCGGTTGCGGCAAACCTCCCTACGCGCTGCAGTCGGAAATTGAATCGGTCCAGAGCCGCGAAGGCATTGGCAATTGTGGTTCGAACCGAGTCGGTTAGTTGCTCGGGCGCCATGAACGGGACAAGAACGGTAATGTGTGCAGGCAGGCCGAGGCGAGCAGAAGGGTCGAAGCGCTCACGCAATTCACGGACGCGGCCCTCCGCTTCTGGAACACGCACGACAAATGCGGTCTGGGCCATCGACCGAGGGTTAACGTTGGAGGCCACCGGCACACAACACACGCGGCGAAGCCGCAGCTCTATGTTGTGGGTCCGCGTGGGCCGACTTGTTATGCGGCTCTTCGCGATAAGGCAAGACGGGCCTCCAAAAATGGGATGAACGAACACAAATCGGGTTGGCGTTCGCCAGTGAGCCGATTCAGAAAAGCGATTGAGTCGCTCAAATCGTTGACGGAGGCTCCACGCTCTTCTAGTTTAGCTGCGACTTCTTCGGCCAAGATCGTCAGCGATGCCAGCGCCGATGCTTCTGGCGGATTGCCGCGGCGAACGTACGGCTTCCCAAGGAGGTCAAGGCCAATATGCGCCTGCACAAGAGCTTCGCGCAAATTACCCTTGTCGCGCAGTCGAAAGCCCCGACCAACCGCCGCGCTCGCGCGCATTGCGGCAGTGATGCTTAAAACAGGGTCAAAGAGCCGCATAACGTCGGCGCTGACCGGCGCACAAGAAACGCGGTTGCGAAGCAACCGGAAGCACTTGTGCGTCCGCGTCGAGCAACCTGTTAGACCTCACGATCATGGCGTGCGACACGGTTTGGGCTCCCACTTCACGGGTACAACTGAGCAGCGCCACTTAATTTGCTGGCCAACAAGGGTTGGTTCCAAGGAAGCAACGAATTCGTTCCGAACATCAAACGCCACCATGTGACCCGTGTTGGAGATGACCACGCGCCCAATGAAGCTGTTGTTATCGACGACTACGCGGCCAACTACCCCGTCCAAGGCGTGGTTCTCTCGCACGTAGCGTTCGATGACGTCCTTCTGGCCGTAAAGCGAGAGAAGCACGACAGAGGCGCGAAACCGAGGGTTGTCTGGGCTGACCCCGGGGTCGCCGCCGCTCGTTATGACTATAGTGGTCCCGATAAGCAGCACACTGACAACTGCAGCGATGACACCAAGCTTTGCCAGTTTCATGAGGTCTAACGTAGAGGTAACCGGCGCACAAGTACAGGCGCGCCCGAAGGGAGCGGACGCACTTGTGCGTCCGTGTTGACCGCCTTGTTAGAGCTCATCTCGGGATGCATTTCCGCGCCTTCTCAACGTTATCAATTGTGACTGGGT
>JAAPAA010000157.1 GCA_012274165.1 Thiobacillaceae bacterium | reverse complement strand
GGCTTGTGATGGGCGGGCGCATAGATCGCATAGACCTGCATCGGAGTCGCGCCGATATTGGTGATGTTGTGCCAAGTCCCCGCCGGAACGAGGACACACCAGCCGTCCGAAACTTCCTTTTCAAAAGTCAATTTGTCTTTCGCGGCTCCCATCTGCACCCGGCCACGGCCAGCGTCGAGGCGCAGGAACTGATCCGTCTCTGGATGAGCTTCAAGGCCAATGTCCTCGCCGACGGGGATCGACATCAGCGTCACTTGCAGATAGCGCCCACTCCAAGCGACGGAACGATAATCTGTGTTTTCCTTGGTCGCATGTTCAATGTTGAACGATTGCGGCTTTGGGCCAATGTCATTGATCGTCATTTTAGCCTCCATTCTGAACGCGGCACGATAATGCGCGAATTGGGCGCGTTGATAGCATTGCTTTGCGGGTTAAATCATTGCGGCAGATCAAGAGACCGAAGGGCGAATATCCGCTTCGGGTCAATCGCGACCGAGCCATCTCGCACCAGTATCGACCAATGTCCGCTATTATCGGTGAGTTCAACTGGTCACTGCAACACCGCTCGTAGTCTATCGGCAGGGGCTTCAAAGCCCAAGGTCTTGCGCGGGCGTTGATTGAGTCGCAGAGCGATTTTGTTCAGGTATGCCTGCGAGAAACGCGAGAGGTCTGTTCCTCGCGGGAAATACTGTCGTAGCAGGCCATTGGTGTTCTCATTGCTGCCACGTTGCCAAGGGCTGCGTGGATCGCAGAAATAGACCTGCACATTGGTGGCGACGGTGAAGCGCTTGTGGTCAGCCATCTCCTTGCCTCGATCCCAGGTCAAGGAGCGGCGCAGTTGCTCAGGCAGTTTGCGCACGTGTTTACCGAGCGCGGCGACTACGGTCGCGGTATCCTTGCTCGGGACCTTGAGAAGCATCACAAAGCGAGTATGGCGTTCGACGAGCGTCGCGATGTGCGTGTTGTTTGCTCCGCAGAAAAGGTCTCCTTCCCAATGGCCCGGCACGGCGCGGTCTTCAACCTCGGCTGGTCGTTCGCGGATGGAGACCGTATCGACAATCTGCCCCAGCCCGCTCTTGGTGGTGCCGCCCTTGGCCTGGCGCATCTGCCGCGCTGTCCGCAGATGCGCCATCAGCTCCTTCTTCAGCGCGCCACGCGTTTGAATAAAGAGACTGCGATAGATCGTTTCGTAAGATATCTGCATGCCCTGGTCGGCAGGAAATTGCCGCTTGAGCCAGCCGGAAATCTGCTCCGGCGACCACTGGAGCGCGAGCTTCTGCGCAACGCGCCATCGTAACGCCGCATGGCGGGCCAGGCGACAGGGCTTCGGACGCAATCCCCGCGCCCACGCATGCGTATCAGCTTCGTTTGCGCGGTAGGTGCTGCAGCCGCCGTTACGCCTTAACTCCCGACTGACAGTTGAAGGCGATCGCCCAAGGCCCTGTGCGATCCGCCGCATCGACCAGCCAGCGGCAATGCCACGCGAGATCTCTTCACGCTCCGCAAGCCTCAGCGTTCGCGGAGCCCTCCGGCGCGGCGCCGGAGCAATCCCTCCATTGAGGGCCAGGATCCGATAAACCCCGCTCTTGTTCCTCCTCTCGAGCGCTCGGGCGATATCCGCAACACATTGACCGCTCCTCCAGCGCTCCCAAAGCTCCGCCCTTTGCTTTGGCGTAAACCACGTCCGTGCATGCACTCCCATCGCGCACCTCCCCATCCTGCAGGATTAGAAGGCGTTGCGTCGACCGGTTGAACCCACCGCCAATAACGGCCATTCAGCGCGCGGCATGGGTAACTTTGCCGTTCGGTTGCCCCGGGCTAAGATACCTGACGAGCACCATCGCGCAGGGTTGGTGGTATGAGGACTAGGGTGCTGATCGTTGGCGGTGGGCCCGTGGGGCTGACGCTTTCCATGGATCTGGCTTGGCGCGGCATCGATGTCGTCGTCGCCGAGCGTCGCCCTTCCAACGACCCGCCGAACGCGAAGTGCGGTCAGATCGGCGCTCGCTCCATGGAGATCTTCAGGCGGCTCGGCGTGGCCGACAAGCTGCGTGGCATCGGGCTGCCCGCAGACTATCCCAACGACATCGTCTCGGCGACGAGCGTCACCGGTATCGAGCTCTCCCGCGTACTCATTCCGGCGCGCGGCGTGCGTGGTACGCCTGCCGCAGCCGGGCCAGACACTTCCTGGCCGACGCCCGAGCACACGCATCGCTGCAATCAAAAGTTCTTCGAGCCGGTGCTGATAGCGCACGCCGCGCAGCAGCCACGCATCCGCATCCTGCATCACACCGAGATCACGGACCTCACCCAGGATGAGCAGGGCGTGACCGCGAGCGCAGTCGACCTCGATGGCGGCACGCGCTCAACGATCGAATGCGACTATCTCGTCGGATGCGACGGGGCGAGCTCGTTTGTGCGCAAGTCGATCGGCTCCGAGTTCGTCGGAACCCCGGTGCTGCAATACGCGCAATCGTCCTACATCCGGGCACCGCAGCTCAGGAACCTGCTACCTGCCAAGCCCGCCTGGCTCTACTTCTCGCTCAATCCGCGCCGCTGCGGCGTGACGATGGCCGTCGACGGGCGGGAGACCTGGAACCTACAGAATTTCTCCTATCCTGGAGAAACTGGGCTGGACCATCTCGATCGGGACTGGGTAATCCGCTCGATTCTCGGTGTCGGGCCTGACTTCGAGTACGAGCTCTTGTCCAGCGAGGATTGGATCGCCCGCCGGCTCGTCGCGTGCAAGTTTCGCGACCGACGCGTGTTCATCTGCGGCGATGCTGCGCACGTTTGGATGCCGCTCGGGGGCTTCGGCATGAGTGCCGGCATCGCGGACGCGGCTAATCTGGCTTGGAAGCTCGCCGGCGTCCTCCACGGCTGGGCGACGCCCGCAATTTTCGATGCCTACGAAGCAGAGCGACGGCCGATCACGGACCAGGCCTCGCGCATCATCTCCGACATCGGATCCAAGGTGATGATGCAGCGCAACCAGTTGTCACCGGAAATTGAGCGGTTGGATGCAATCGGCGAGACCGTGCGCGCCGGCGCCGGACGACTCGCATACGCGCTCGACGTGGAGCAGCAATGCTGCGGCGGCCTCAACTTCGGCTACTTCTACGATCGATCGCCGATCATCGCTTACGACGGGGAGCAGGCGCCCAGCTATACGATGGGCACATTCACCTCGACCACGGTACCCGG
>JAAPAA010000156.1 GCA_012274165.1 Thiobacillaceae bacterium | reverse complement strand
TTTTCTTCACGCCGTCGGCGCGTTTCTGCCCCAGCGCGATGTTTTATTCACGGCTGCCACGCTCGTCGCAATTGCCCTGGATCAGCATCTTGGCGCCGCGGTGTTCCGCCAGATAGCGGGCATGCGCCTGCAACAGCGGCTTGTATTCGTCCCTGACGTCGTATTTGTCGTAGTCGTAGAAAATGCTGCGCTTGGACAGGATGCTCTTCGGGTCCTTGAGCTCGCTGGCTACCTGGTCGCCTTTGGCATCGACCGGCGTGACCTTGGTGACCTCCGGCTGCGACGCGACACTGCCCGTCGGCGTGCGGTCCTCGACCCCAGCCTTGGACTCTGCCACGGGCGTACTGGAGCAGCCAGCAAGCAGGGCAAGCGCCGCAAGCAATGCGAGTAATTTCTTCATTCCCATCTCCTTCGTTATTTAATTATTGAAAAATGGGCCCCAGGCGGGCTCGCGCACGTCCGCCGCCTGCACCGACAGGCGCTGCTTCACCCTGCCGTCGCTTGAAACCGCAGCCAGATAGCCGCGGTTGCCCGCCTGCGTAGCATACAAAATCATCTTGCTGTTGGGCGCAAAACTGGGTGACTCATCGCGCGCGCTATCGGTCAGCACACGGGTTTGCCCACTCGCCAGCTCCAGCAGCACCACGCGGAAGCGCCCATCTTCCCGGCCAATATAGGCCAGATAACGGCCATCCGGACTGATCGTGGGCGACACATTGTAGCTGCCGCTGAAAGTCAGCCGCTTGGGTTCGCCGCCACCGGCGGACACGCGATAAATCTGCGGACTGCCGCCGCGATCGGACGTGAAATACACGGATTGTCCATCGGGCGAAAACACCGGCTCGGTGTCGATGTTACCGCCCTGGGTCAGGCGGGTGAGGCCGCTGCCATCCACATTGATGAGATAAATCTGCGACGCCTGGTCACGCGTCAGCACCACCGCCAGCCGCTTGCCGTCGGGCGCCCACGCCGGCGCCGAATTGGAGCCTTTGAACGCTGCAACTTTGTGACGCGCACCATCGCGCAGCGACTGCACATAGACAATCGGCTTTTTGTCCTCAAACGACACATACACCAGGCTTGCACCGTCCGGAGAAAACGCCGGCGAAATCAGCGGCTCACCGGAGCGCACCACGGTGCGCGGATTCTGTCCGTCGGCATCGGCCACCTTTAACTCATAGCGCTTGCCCTGCTTTTGCACATAGGCAATGCGGCTGCTGAATGCGCCGCGCGCGCCGGTGAGCTTTTCGTAGATGATATCGGCGATCTGGTGCGCGGTGGCGCGCCATTGCGCCGCCGTGATGGTGTAGCTGAAGCCGGCCAGTTGCGTCTGTTTCACTGCATCGAGCAGTCGGAACTTCACTTCGAAACGGCCGCCCGGCAAGGCCGTAACCTGGCCCACCACCAGCGCATCGGCCCCCTTGCTGCGCCACACGCCGGGGTTGGCCTGCGCAAGATCGGCGAGCGGCGGCGCGCCGTTCGTATCCAGCAAATTGAATTGGCCACTGCGCTTGAGATCGTCACCCACAAGCTGGGTCAGTGCAGGCGATGGCTGAGCGGGCGCAGTTTGAAAAGGCACCATCGCGATCGCGATTTTATTGGCGGCACCGCCCACTACCTGGATTTCCATCACGGCATGTGCGGCAAACGGTGTGCTCAGCAGGGCAAGAAAAAACAGCGGAAACAATAAAGCAGTACGCAACATGAGGTGGTGGTCTCGATTAAACAGCGTCAATGCCGGTCCAGTATAGCCGACTGCGACAAGCCCATTCCGGGCTCACTCTTTGTAGCGATGTGAGAATTTAAGTTCCGGGACAAATGCGGCACGCGCGTCGCGATCATCGGGCAGCGGCAGCGGCGAGGATTTCCGGATCGCGCGCTCCACCGCCTCGTCGTAAGCCGGGTTGCCGCTGGGTTTGAGCGGCCTCACATCGACAACCTGGCCTGTGGGCAGTAACTTCACCAGAAATTCCACTTGCGGATTGCCTTTCAGATTGTCGGGCAGGCGGGTGTTGCCGCGCACCGTGGCGCTGATCAGGTCACGATATTTTCCGATGGCTCGCGCCAGGGCGGCCTGACGCGCACCCGCTGCCTGCGCATTAGCCTGTTTGGCTGCCCGTGCCGCGTTCGCCGCCGTCTCGTTCGCCATGCTTTGCTTCAACTCGTCGGCTTCCAGCTGGCGCAGCAAGGCCTGTTTCTTTTGCTCGGATTTCTGCTCGGCCTGTTGCTTGTCACGCGCTTTTTTCAGCGCCTCGGCTTCTGCCCGCGCGGCTGCTTCCCGCTCCCGCTCTTCGGCGGCCTGAATGGCTTTCAGCTTTTTCAGCCGTTCGGTGTCGGCGCGCTTCTTTTCCAGCGCGATGTCGGGCGCTTTCGGTGGCAGCGCTTCTTCGGCCACCCGCTTGGGTTCAGGTTTGGGCTCATGCGCGGGCTTGACAGTTGCGGGCGGTCTAACTGCAACTGGCGGTGGCGCGGCCGCCGGCAACGCCTGCCACAAGTCAACCATCACCGGCGCGGGATGCTCGGTTTGCCACGACACGCCAAATACCAGCAGCAGCACAAACACCGCATGCACGCCCAATGCCAGCGCGCCCGCCACCAGCTTGGCGTGATCGCGGGCTACAAAAGGGGCATCAGCCGCAAGCCTCATGGCGCAGGGCGCGCGAGCAGGCCGATGCGGCTGATTTGTGCCTTTTGCAGCAAGCTCATCGTGCTCATCACTTCTTCGTAGCGGACATTTTTATCTGCAGCGATGACCACCGGCTGATCGGGCAGCGCGCGATGCAGGGCGGCAATCTCGGCGGCCAGCTCGCGCTTCGTCACTGTCCGGCTCTCGCCCCCGTCAGCACGGTTCTTCAACAGATATTCGCCCGATTCCTTGATGATGATTTCCAGCGGCTTTGCCGGCGTCTGTGAGGTTTTGCCGACGCTTGGCAGCTCGACCTGGGCGGGGTTGATGAACGGTGCGGTCACCATGAAGATGACCAGCAACACCAGCATCACGTCGATCATCGGCACGACGTTGATCTGGGCGACCTGCTTGCGGGTGCGCGCCATGTTCAGCCCGCTTTACTGGCCTGACGCTGCAGGATATTGGAAAACTCTTCGATGAAACTTTCCATGCGATTGGCCAGGCGGTCGATGTCGTGGGTGTAGCGGTTGTAGCCGACCACGGCGGGGATCGCGGCGAACAGCCCCATGGCGGTGGCGATCAGCGCCTCGGCAATGCCCGGCGCGACCTGAGCCAGCGTCGCCTGCGCCACACTGGACAGCCCGATGAAGGCAATCATGATCCCCCATACGGTGCCGAACAGCCCGACATAGGGCGACACCGAACCGACCGTGGCAAGAAAAGACAGATGCGATTCAAGGTTGTCGAGTTCGCGCTGATAGGTGGCGCGCATGGCGCGGCGGGTGCCGTCGACGATGACATTGAGCGACTGCCCGGGTTGGCCGTGCAACTTCATGAATTCTCGAAAACCCGCTTCGAAGATGCGTTCCATTTCGCCCGCGCTGTCGTGTTCGGATGCCACCCGTTGATACATGGCGTTGAGATCGCTACCAGCCCAGAATTCGCGCTCGAAGCGGTCGGTGACGCGCAGCGAACGCTTGAGGGTGAACATTTTGATGAAGATGTACCACCACGACATCAGCGAGGCGCCGAGCAGCAGCAGCATGACGAACTGCACCGGCAGTGAGGCATTCCAGACGAGATGGAGCAGCGAAAGGTCTTGACCGAGTTCAGGATTCACGTGGCAGGTTCCAGGGCAGACAGGATGAACGCGGGAATTTTAACGGGTTTGAAAAGCGCTGCATCGACGCACGCCAGCGTCACCCGCGCGGCGATCAGGGGTGTGACGCCGCGAACCACGGTTTGTTCCACCACCAGGCTGGCACCGCCGATGCGCGTGAGGCTGACCGACACGCCCAGCGCATCATTGAAGCGCGCCGGCGACAGGTAATCGACTTCCACCCGCCGCACCACGAACACCGCGCCGTGCGTATCGCGCAGCGCATCCTGTTCGAAGCCCAGCGCACGCAGCCATTCCGAGCGTGCACGTTCCATGAACTTGAGATAGTTGGCGTAATACACCACGCCGCCGGCGTCGGTGTCTTCCCAATACACGCGGACAGGCCACTGAAATGTCATGCTCAAAACGCCACGCTCAAAACAGCCATACTCAAAATAGATCCGCCTCGCTGGACGGAACAGCAAGGCCGAAGTGGCGATATGCCAGCGGCGTGGCGATGCGGCCGCGCGGCGTGCGTTGCAGGTAGCCCTGCTGAATCAGGTAGGGTTCGATCACGTCCTCGATGGTGTCGCGCTCTTCGCCGATGGCGGCGGCGACGTTGTCCAGCCCGACCGGACCGCCCATGAATTTTTCGATCACCGCCGACAAGAGCTTGCGGTCCATCATGTCGAGTCCGGCGCGATCGACGTCGAGCATCACCAGCGCTGCGTCAGCCACCGCGCCGGTGGCGTGGCCGTCGGCTTTGACCTCGGCGTAATCGCGCACCCGCCGCAGCAGGCGATTGGCGATGCGCGGGGTGCCGCGCGAACGCCGGGCGATTTCCAGCGCACCGGCCTCTTCCAGATTCATCTGCAGCAGCCCGGCCGAGCGGTGCACGATGAAGCCGAGTTCTTCCGCCGTGTAAAACTCCAGCCGCGCGACGATGCCGAAGCGGTCGCGCAGCGGGTTGGTGAGCATGCCCGCACGGGTAGTGGCGCCGACCAGGGTGAACGGCGGCAAATCGAGCTTGACCGAACGCGCGGCCGGGCCTTCGCCGATCATGATGTCGATCTGGAAATCTTCCAGCGCGGGATACAGCACCTCTTCGACCACCGGGCTCAGGCGATGGATCTCGTCGATGAACAGCACGTCGTTGGGTTCGAGGTTGGTCAGCAGTGCCGCCAGATCCCCCGCGCGTTCCAGCACCGGCCCCGAGGTCTGCCGCAGGTTGACCCCCATCTCGCGCGCGATGATGTGCGCCAGCGTGGTCTTGCCCAGCCCCGGCGGGCCGAACAGCAACACATGGTCGAGCGCCTCGCTGCGCTTACGGGCGGCGTGAATGAAGATTTCGAGCTGCTCGCGCGCCTTCACCTGGCCGACGTATTCGGCCAGCGTGCGCGGCCGCAGCGCGCGTTCGATCTGTTCTTCGACGGGGCTGACGACGGCGGGAGCGATGAGGCGGTCGGTTTCGATCATGACCTGCAAACGAGAGAGGCAAACAAGCGCGGATTCTACTCCGGGGCGTTGGGGGCGAACGTGTCGTCCTGCACCAATTGATCTCGTCCACGCGCCTTCGCCTGATACAGCGCATGGTCGGCGCGAATCAGCGCGGCATTCATTGAGTCGGTGGAGGAACCGCCGAGCCAGGTCTGTCCCGCGCTGAGGCCGGTTTGCAAATCCAGGCCAAACGCTTCCAGCCCCGCTTTGAAGTGATCATCCAGGCGCTGATACCAGGCGTCGACCCCAGCCGGGTCCAGATCGGACAGCAGCACCGTAAATTCGTCGCCGGCCAGACGCGCGGCCAGATCGGCGCGCCGGGTCAAGGCTTTCAACGACTGCGCCAACGCCAGCAACACCTGATCGCCGACCCCATGACCATAATGATCGTTGACGCCTTTGAAACGGTCCACATCGATCATCACCAGCGCAATCGCATGCTGCCGTTCAGCCATCCCCAAAGCCTGCGAAAAATAGATTTCAAAGGCACGCCGGTTGGGCAAACCGGTGAGCGGATCGGTCAGGCTCAGGTGTTCCAGGCGCTCGCGCTGACTTTGCAAATGCAGCGCAATGCGATTGATGTCTGCGGCTACCGACGCGAATTCCACATAGCGCGTCACGATGGGGGGAACCGATTCGTCGCGCGTCAGACACGTCAGGGCGTCATGCGCAGCAGCGATGTCCTGCATCACCGGGCGACGCATCCTCAATACCGTTACGATCAGCAAAAGCAGCACACCCGCTAGCGTGAGTATGCCCGCCAGAATTTGCAGCCAGCCGCTAAAACCGCCGTAGCGAATTGGCGACTGCGCGACCAGAGTCCACCCCATCGCCGGCAGCGGAATCCGCACCTCGCGTGCAGGCCCCTGCACGATCCCGCGGCTGACCACGGTCTGCCCTGCCGCATCCAGCAGGCGCGTGGCATCGCCCGGGCGGGTCGAATCGTCGAGGATGCGCTGCAGTTGATCCATCCGCACACTCACAAACACCTTGCCGAGCAATTCCCCGCCCACCTCCCGCACGTCCGTGAGCAGATCCACATGCTCAAAGCCGAGTCGGTCACGGTGCACCAGCACCCGGTTCAGCGCGCCCGTCTGGGGTTGACGCAAATCGCGCTGGCAAGTCGGTCCGATCCGCAATGTCTCGGGATTGCCGTAGATGTCGCCTTCCGGACTCACCAACGCCAGGCCCAATACGCCGGGCAGCAGGCGCTGGCGCGAAGCGGCCCACTGCTGCTTGTCTTCGTCCGAACCCACCAGCATCAAATCGATCAACTGTGGGTCGCGTGCCAGATTGTTGATGACTTCCTGATAATAATTCCAGTCCCGCACCACACTGGCCTGAGTCTGCGCAGCCGCCACCTCCAGCAGGCGCGTCTCGGCTGCATTATTCGCGCGCAGGCTGAACACCACGCTCAAGGTCATGCCCCCCACGAACAGGCCGATCACGCCCATCAGCAGCCACAAAAAGTAGTGGCGCAGAGAGACGGGGCGATGCGGCGTTGGCGTGTTGGGCGCGGTCACATTCAGGCTCGGGACAAGGAACGCAAGGCTTGCCGGATGGCTTCGCCTACTGGCAGATCGGGCGGCAACAGGCGCAAGGCCTCGGTCGTTTCGCGCTCGTTGTAGCCGAGCGCCAGCAGCGCCTGGCGCACGTCATCCGACACCCCGGCTGGCGCCGCGCTGGCAATCGCACCGGCAAACACCGGCTTGCCCTTGAGTTCCAGCAGCAGGCGCTCGGCAGTTTTCTTGCCGATGCCCGGGACTTTGACGATGCGGCCGATTTCCTGCGCGGCAATCGCGGCGGACAAGTCGTTCACGCTCAAACCGGACAACACCGACAGCGCGGTCTTGGCGCCGATGCCGGAGACTTTCAGCAGCTCGCGAAACGCCGTGCGCTCGATATCGCTGGCAAAACCGTACAGCAGATGCGCGTCCTCGCGAATCGCCAGATGCGTCAACAGGCTGACTTTTTCGCCCAGCGCGGGCAGGTTGTAGAAGGTGCTCATCGGCACGTCGATTTCGTAGCCGACGCCACCCACGTCCACCAATACCTGCGGCGGCTGCTTGGCGGCGAGAATGCCGACAATACGTCCGATCATGGAATGCAACCGATCATCAAAAACCTCTGGAAAACAGCAGAATAGCTGCAAGCAGCAAGGGCAGCGCATGCGCGGCAAGTAAAGTCAGCTTGATGGCCGGGGCAAGCTGCTCGGGTATCGCCGCAAACCGCTGCAGCTGCCGCCACGCCAGCACGGCGGGAATCCAGGCGACGAGCGCCAATGCTGCAGCCAGCGGCAAGGCCCCCAACAGTATGCCGCCCAGCAGCGCCAATGCTGCCAACAGCAGAATCAGGCCATAGCCCCAGGCAGCGACCGCCGGTTGCAGCCGTGCCACCCAATGCAGCTTGCCGCTGGCACGGTCGGCAGCGCGATCGGGAAACTGGTTGATGTACAGAATGTTGGCGACCAGCAGCGCATAGGGTGCACCCGCCAGCCAGGGCAGCGGTGCCCACGCGCCACGCTGCGCATAGTCCGCGCCGGCGACGACGAGCAGGAATCCGGTTGCAACGCACAGTTCGCCGACGCCCCGGCTATTCAACTGCAGCGGCGGCGCCGAATAGCCCCAGCCGATGGCAAGACCGGCCAGCCCGATCCAGAACAGTCCTGCGCCCGCCACGCTGAGCAGCCACAGCCCGCCGGCGATGGTGACGGCAAACAGCACGATGGCAAACACCTGCACCTGGCGCGGCGACAGCACGCCGTTCTGAATGAAGCGGCTGCCGCCGGTAAACGGGTAAATGCGCTGCGTGTTGCGCGCGTCGGTGCCGTTGAGATGGTCGCAATAATCGTTGAGCACATTGATGCCCGCATGTGCCAGCAAGGCCAGCAGCAGCGTGACCAGCGCGCGTTCCCAGCCGAACGCCGCGCCGCCGGCAACCGCCGTGGCAAAGCCGAGCAGACAACCGGCCAGGGTGATGGTAAGGAAGGCCGGGCGCGTCGCCAGCACATAGCGGGCGAACGGATTGGCCAGACGCTCGCGCGAAGGTTCGTGGGAAGACAGGGCGGGGTTCATACCAGCCGTCCGCCTTTCATCCGATAACCCGCTGTCGAGTGCGCGCCCAGGCGGCTGCCATGCGCGTGGGTGATGGCGCAGGCGAGCGCGTCGGCGGCGTCGGCGGTCGGCGCGACGGGCAGACCCAGCAAGCGTTTGACCATTTCCTGCACCTGTTCCTTGGCGGCCTTGCCGTGGCCGGCCACTGCCTGCTTGATTTGCAGTGCGGTGTATTCCGCCACCAGCAGTTCATTCGATACCGCCGCGCAGATCGCAGCCCCCCGCGCCTGCCCGAGCAGCAGCGTGGATTGGGGATTGACGTTGACGAAGACGATTTCCACCGCGCAGGTGTCGGGCTGCCAGGTGGCGATCACTTCATTCAGCCCGGCGAACAACACGCCCAGACGTTGCGGCAATTCGCCCTCGCCGCTTTTGATGACGCCGCTGGCGACGTAGGCCAGCTTCTGGCCGGTCTGTTCGATCAGGCCAAAGCCGGTAATGCGCAAGCCGGGATCAATGCCGAGGATGCGCAAGGTGGAAACTATTCCGGCAACACCGCATTGGTGTAGACATCCTGCACATCATCGAGCACTTCCAGCGCGTCGAGGATTTTCTGCATCTTCACCGCGTCGTCGCCCGCGAGTTCGGTTTCGCCCTCGGCGCGCATGGTAATTTCGGCAACCGCCGGTTTGAACCCGGCTTTTTCCAGCGCCTCTTTCACCATTTCAAACGCCCTGGGATCGGGCGAGGTCAGCACCTCGATCGAGCCATCCTCGTTGGGGATGATGTCGTCGGCGCCGGCATCGAGCGCGACTTCCATCACCGCATCCTCGCTCGCGCCCGGCTCCAGAATGATCTGTCCGCAATGCTTGAACTGGAACGCCACACAGCCGTCGGTGCCCATGTTGCCGCCGTGCTTGGTGAAGGCGTGGCGGACATCGGCGACGGTGCGGGTCTTGTTGTCGGTGAGGCAGTCGACGATCACCGCGACGCCGCCGATGCCATAGCCTTCGTAGCGCGCTTCTTCGTAGTTGACGCCGTCGAGCTGGCCGCTGCCACGCTTGACCGCATTTTCGATATTGTCCTTCGGCATCGACTCGGCCTTGGCCTTGTCGATGGCCAGCCGCAGGCGCGGATTCATCGCCGGGTCGCCGCCGCCCATTTTGGCTGCCACGGTGATTTCCTTGATAAGCTTGGTGAAGACCTTGCCACGCTTGGCATCCTGGCGACCTTTACGGTGCTGGATGTTGGCCCATTTCGAATGTCCTGCCATGTTGATTCCAACGCTAACTGAATAGCCGGAGATTTTACACCGTGACCACGCCTCTCCGTTTCGGCATCGACCTCGGCGGCAGCAAAATCGAGCTGATCGCGCTCGACGCCGCCGGCCGGGAAATCCTGCGCCGTCGTGCGCCCACGCCGCAAAACGACTATCTCGCCACGGTAGCTGCAGTGGCCGCACTGGTCCACCAGGCTGAATTCGAACTCGGGCAAACCGGCAGCATCGGCATCGGCACGCCCGGCGCCATCTCGCCCGCGACCGGCCTGATGAAAAACTGCAACTCGACCTGCCTCAATGGCCAGCCGCTGCAGCTGGATCTTGAACGCGCACTGAACCGCGAGGTGCGGCTCGCCAACGACGCCAACTGCTTTGCGCTGTCGGAAGCGACCGATGGGGCCGCTGCCGGAATGGACTGCGTGTTTGGCGTGATCATCGGAACCGGCGTCGGCGGTGGCGTGGTGGTGCGCGGCCAAGCGCTCAGCGGCGCCAACGCGATTGCCGGCGAGTGGGGACACACACCCCTACCCTACTTCCAGTTCGCCCACCGCCAGGCCGACCGGGTATCCACCGGCCACCACCCGACCACCGGCGAAGCCATCCTGCATCCCTGGCCCAGCCCGCGCGAACTGGAGACCGCGCCCGCGTGTTATTGCGGCAAGAAAGGCTGCATCGAAACCTGGCTGTCCGGCCCCGGTTTCGCCGCCGACCATGTGCGTTACGGTGGCGAAGAATTGCCCGCGCACGAAATCGCCCAGCTCGCACAAGCCGGCTATGGCCCCTGCAGCGCCACGCTGGCGCGCTACGAGGAACGCCTCGCCCGCGCCCTCGCCGGCGTCATCAACCTGCTCGACCCGGACGTGATCGTGCTGGGCGGCGGCATGTCCAACATCTCCCGCCTGTATGACACGGTGCCGAAACTGTGGCGGCGCTACGTGTTTTCCGACCGCGTCGACACCCGGCTGGTGCCGCCTGCGTTCGGCGATTCGAGCGGGGTGCGCGGGGCGGCCTGGTTGTGGGATCACCCGTCTTAACGCGCTGCACCCAATGCGGGCGTTTATTTTGCACATAAATATCAATAAATGTGCTAATTTGACAACAACACCCGCCCTCAAGGGATACCCAATGAACCTCGCACTTGCAGACGCCGCCGATCCATCCAGCGTGCTGGCCGAAGCGCTCGCCAATGCGGGCAAATATCTGGGGCTCAGCCAGTCGGATCTGGGGGCCATCATCGGCAAGGACCGCACGGTCATCAGCCGCGGGCGCATCGCGGCCGACAGCAAGGCGGGCGAACTGGCGCTGCTGTTCATCCGCTGCTACCGCTCACTCTACGTGCTGGTCGGCGGCAATCCCCAGCAAATGCAGCACTGGATGCAAACCGAAAACCTGCATACCGGCGGCATCCCGGCCGAGCAGGTCAAAACCGTGCAGGGCCTGACCACCGTGCTGGAATATCTGGATGCCCTACGCGGCAAGCTGTAAGCGGCGCGGCCAGCGCTAAATGATCGATTGGGATGGCTGCCTGGCGGAGGCCAAACCGGTGGAGCTTGCCGGCGTGTTGTTGCGGCTCGTCGAAAGCCAGGAACAGGTGGCAACCCATCAACTGGTCGCCTCGCTCGAACGGCAGGCCGTGCTGGAAGACCTGCTGGAAACCACCAAACCGCGCCGCCGCAAGGGAACCGAATCGCTTCACTACCTGCTGGCAACACCGTTCCGTTACCCCCCGCTCAAACATGGTTCACGCTTCGGCACGCGCAGCGAACCCAGCCTGTTTTACGGCTCGCTCGACATCCCAACCGTGCTCGCCGAAGCCGCCTATTACCGCTTCGTATTCTGGGCGGGGATGCGCACGCCGCCGGTTGGCAAACTGGATACCCAGCACACCCTGTTTGGCGCGGCGTACCAAACCCGCACCGGCATGCAATTGCAGCAGCCGCCTTTCGCCCAATATCGCGACGTTCTGCAGCACACCTCGGATTACCGTGCAAGCCAGGCGCTCGGCCCAAAGATGCGGGCAGCCGGGATCGAGGCATTCACGTTCCTGTCTGCGCGCAACCTACCGGGGGGGATCAATCTGGCGCTGTTTGCGCCGCAGGCTCTGGCGCAACCCAATCCCGTCTCGCAAGCATCGTGGCTGGGGGAACTCACCGCTGAGCGCGTCAGCTTCCGCGCCGCGCACGGCAACGCCATCCATCACTTTCCGATCGAGGCGTTTCTGGTCGACGGCAAGCTGCCGCAGCCCGCATAAAAGGCACACAAGCCACGCTTCCGCGCACGGCCGTTCGCCCTCAGTGCAGCTTGATCCGAGCCCGGATCGGGGTGCTGATGAAGTGCGCGTAAGTCGTCATCGACGTTTTAACCCAGCCGTGCAGCGCAATCTGGTGCATCTTGTGCAATGACCAATACACCAGTCGCGCCAGGGCACCTTCGATCATGATGCTGCCGCCCGACAGGCCGCCCATCAGGTTGCCGACCGTGGAAAAACGCCCGAGCGCGACCAGCGAGCCGTAGTCGCGGTAGACATACTCCAGCAGCGGCTTGCCGCGAAAACGACGGCAGATCGTCTTCGCCATGTGGGATGCCTGCTGGTGCGCAGCCTGCGCACGCGGCGGCACGTTGCGGCCGTCGGGCATCGGGCAGGCCGCGCAGTCGCCGAGCGCAAAGATGTTGTCGTCGCGCGTGGTCTGCAGCGTGGATTTCACCACCAGCTGATTGGCGCGGTTGGTTTCCAGGCCATCGATGTATTTCAGAAAATCCGGTGCCTTGATGCCGGCCGACCACACCATCATGCTGGCGGGAATGAACTTGCCGTCGGCGGTCAGCATGCCGTCCTTGCGGACTTCGACCACCCGTTCGTTGATGTGTATTTCAACGCCCAGTTCGGCCAGCCGCTCGGCTGCCGCAGCCGACAGGCGCGGCGGCAAA
>JAAPAA010000155.1 GCA_012274165.1 Thiobacillaceae bacterium | reverse complement strand
TCGGTTTCCACCCAGGCATCCTTGACCGCCGGGGTGAACTGCTCGCCAAGACCCTTGCCCAACGTCCAGATCAGCGCGCTGCCCACCGTGTCGTAATGTGCTTCCGTTACGCCATAACCGACATGGCGACGCCCCATTTCTTCGACCGCACCCAGAATCGGGCTGAGATCATCCAGGCTGTTGACGGCGGTATTGATGATCGTCATCAGCTTGCGCCCCTGCTCGACCATGTCGCCCTTGAACATGCTGCGCAGCGAGGGATCGAGCTCGAACAGCTGGTCATAGAACAACTGCGCCGCAGTCTCCTTGATGGGGAGAACCTGCTGCCAGCTGCTGCGTACCAGTGTAATTTTCTCGGGGGTCACGGCTTCTCCTTGGCTTGAATTGATTGGGGCCTTGATCTTGGTCAGGCTTTAATTTTGGTCAGGCTTTAATCTTGAAGCCGTCGGCGTAGGCCTTCGGGTTCTTGCCGTCCCACACCACGCCGTCGATCAGCTTGCTGGTGCGCATGTCGGACTTCGGCAGCGGGGTCTTGGTCATCGCGGCGGCCTGCTTGTAGATGTCGATGCGGTTGACCTTCTTCGCCACAGCCAGATAGTCGGGGTGATCCTTCAGCAGCCCCCAGCGCTTGTGCTGGGTCAGGAACCACATGCCGTCCGACAGGTAGGGGAAGCCGACCGTGCCGTTGTTGTAAAACTTCATGTAGTTCGGGTCCTGCCATTTCTTGCCGATGCCGTTGTCGTACTGGCCGAGCATGCGGTCTTCGATCGAGTCGAAGTCGGTGTTGACGTAGGACTTGGCTGAGATGACCTTGGCGACTTCGGAGCGGTTGCTCATGGTGTCGATGTACTTCGACGCATCGAGAATCGCCGCCACCATGGCGCGTGCCGTATTCGGGTACTGCGCAACAAAGTCGGCGGTGGTGCCGAGCACTTTTTCAGGGTGGTCCTTCCAGATTTCCTGCGTGGTGACTGCGGTGAAACCGATGTTGTCTCGAATCGCGCGCGCCCCCCATGGCTCGCCCACACAGAAACCGTCCATGTTGTCGACCCGCATGTTGGCGACCATCTGCGGCGGCGGCACGGTGATCACCTTGACCTGGGTGAATGGATTCACGCCATACGTCGCCAGCCAGTAATACAGCCACATCGCGTGGGTGCCGGTGGGAAAAGTCTGGGCGAAGGTGTATTCCTTGGGCTCGGCGGCAATCAGTTTGGCGAGCGAGGCGCCGTCGGTCACGCCCTTGGCCTTGAGTTGATTCGATAGCGTGATCGCCTGGCCATTCTGGTTCAGGTTGGCCAGCACCGCCATGTCTTTCTTCGGCCCACCGATGCCCATCTGTACACCGTAGATCAGGCCGTACAGCACATGCGCCGCGTCGAGTTCGCCGTTCACCAGTTTGTCGCGCACCGCCGCCCACGAGGCTTCTTTCGACGGCGTGATCGTGAGGCCGTATTTCTTGTCGAAACCTTTCACCGAAGCCATCACCACCGACGCGCAATCGGTCAGCGGAATAAAGCCAATGTTGAGGTTGGGCTTTTCCGGTGCGTCGCTGCCGGCAGCCCAGGCGCCCTGACGCACGCCCGGCGAAACCAGCGTCATCAACGCGGCCGCTGCGGACAGGCCGACGGTCTTTTTCATGAAATCCCGCTTGCTCGTGTCCTGCACAACCGGTTCGTTTACCAGCACGATTTTTTTGGTGTCGCTCACAGTTTTCTCCAAATAAAAAAAGGCGTCGCCCCATGTGGGCGGACGCCTTTGTCCGTTGATGTAATGTTTGCTCGGTGATCCTGAAAGCCACGCCGTTGCAGCTGTTCAGTTCAGGTTTAGCAATGGCTGTGCCAGCCTGACCAATGTCTTGTATTAGTTGGGTTTTATGTAATTTTGTTTCAGCTCGGCCACATTGGCTGCAGCGCTTGTGCACTGATGTAGTGCGACTGGATTCAGTCATGCACCATTCAGGCAAGTGGTCTTTGTAACACCTGCCGCGCGACATCTGCCAGCTTCATGCCGCGATCCATCGCCGTCTTGCGCATCTCGCGATAGACCTCGGATTCCGTCGCGCCGGTTTGCTTGATCAGGTGCGCCTTGGCCTGGTCGACGAGCTTGCGTTCGCTGAGTTCGAGCCGGGTTTGTTCGAGCTGATCGTGCAGCGCCTGGTGCGCTTCGAAGCGCGACACCGCCACATCGAGGATGGGTTTGAGACGTGCCGGGTCGAGGCCATCCACCACATAAGAGGTGACGCCCGCCTGCGTCGCCGCACGGATAGCCTCCGTGCTGCCATCGCCGGTAAACATCACGATCGGGCGCGGACAATCCTGATTCACCACGCAGATGTGTTCCAGCGTGTCGCGGTCGGGCGAGTCCTGCGCAATGATCACCACGTCGGGACGCAACGCCTGAATCTGCGCATCGAGCGAGCGCGCGGAATTGAGCGTGGCCATCACCACGCAGCCCGCCGCTTCCAGCGCGGGCACCAGCATCGCCAGCCGGTCGGGCTGGTTTTCAACGATCAGTACGCGCATATTCGATCCATGTTTTCCGCCTTCTTAAAAAGGGCGGCCTCCGGAGAGGCCGCAAGTCGGAGGAGACTGCCTGAGCAAACTGGCCTTGCGGTAAGTGTGCTCAAGCATTACTAGCATGCACCGTGCCAGATTATTAGTTGCCTAATAATCAATAATTTAAGAATTTTTACAGGTGAAAATTGACGTGCCGGACTGGTCGCTTTGGTGCAGCACAGTGGGGGGTGGGTGCAAAACAGGGCACGGCCAAGGCACATCGGACGTAGAAACCCAGGGTGACCGGCCGTTCCCACAGCCATGAAATTGCATGGTGGCGAGTTTTGATACGCGCATTAAAGCTGTGACACGTGCGCGCCCAAGCAGGTACGATTGGGCCATCATGGCTTGGCCGCGCCCCCGACTCCCCTACGTTCAGAAACGCCACCGCGTTGGCCTGCTCTCGGCCCGGTTGTGGCTGCGCCACATGCTCTTCTGGGGAGGCGCAGTTGGTGTAGGACTGGCCGCGACGGCTTTTGCGCTTGCCAGCGATTACGCCCACGTGCTGTTTGGCCATGTGCTTGCCGTGTCGCCCTTGCTGCCGTTGTTGATCACGCCGTTGACGCTGGCAGGCGTGGCAGCACTGACCCAGCGCTATTTCAAGGGTGCTGAGGGGAGTGGCATCCCACAGACCATTGCCACCATCCGTATGCCTGATGGTCCGGGGCGCGACCGGGTACTGTCCTTGCGCCTGGCTGTGGCCAAGATGCTGCTGACCTGCGTGGGCCTGGCGGGCGGTGCCAGCGTAGGGCGGGAAGGTCCGACGGTCCAGGTGGGCGCGGCACTCCTCTACAACCTGAGCCGGCTGGTCCGCTTTCCCCGACATCTGATGGAGCGCGGCCTGATCATCGCCGGCGGCGGCGCGGGGGTGGCAGCGGCATTCAATACGCCGCTGGCGGGGATCGTATTCGCCATCGAAGAGATGGCCCGTTCTTTCGAAGAACGCTCCAGTGGCACGCTGATGACGGCAGTGATCATCGCGGGTTTGGCTGCGGTCTACGTGCAGGGCAATTACACCTATTTTGGTTCGACTCATGACACGCTCAGCGGCGCATCCGGCTGGCTGGGCGTGTTGCTGTGCGGCTTGGCGGGAGGCGTGCTGGGTGGCGGATTCAGCCGCCTGCTTCTGGCTTTCTCGGCGCGTGGCCTGCCGGGCCGGGCCGGCGTGTTCATGCGGACCCATCCAGTGTATTTCGCCGCAGTATGCGGCTTTCTGCTCGCGCTAATCGGGCTGGCATCCGGCAACGCCGTCTACGGCACTGGCTACGCGGAAGCCCGGCAACTGCTCGAAGGCTCGGGCGAGGTATCCGCAGGTTACGGCCTGTGGAAGATGCTCGCGACCTTCGTGTCGTTCATCAGCGGCATCCCCGGCGGCTTGTTCGCGCCCAGCCTGTCGGCTGGCGCGGGGATCGGTCATGCGGTTGCCAATCTGGTCACTCAGGCAGATCCCGGCGCCCTGGTCGTGATCGGCATGGCGGCATATTTCGCCGGCGTGGTGCAGGCGCCGATCACCGCGTTTGTCATCGTGATGGAAATGACCGACAACCACGATATGGTAGTGCCGCTGATGCTGGTTACCCTGCTCGCGACCGCGTTATCCCGCATGATTTGCCCGCGCCCGCTTTACAAAGCGCTGGCGAGCAATTACCTCGAGCGGGTCCGGCCAGTGAGCGTCAATCCACCTGCGGGCAAATGATTCAGCGGCCCGAGACCATCGTCTATCAGTGCTTAGGCCGCTGCGATCCAACCTAGCGCCTCAGCGAATTCATTGTTGGGCAAAACCCTGACCGGGCAAGGCATGGCAAACCCAAAAATATGTGCTGCGCCGGCTATCCAGAACATCGCTGGATTGCGCCTGCGGCTGACCGGCAAGTTTCATGAACCATGACCCGCCAGTGTTTTGCCAGCCTGGCTCATGGGCATTGACCCATTGGGTGCTGAAGTGGTTGCCACGCAGCCAGTCAGGCTCCGATTCCAGTCTGGACGCTGCACGCTTCATCTAACCAACGGCGGGTAAACTTCGCCCATCGCTTTCCCGATTTCTTCATGCCCCTCCCCTCGTTTACCGAAGCCGATGTCCTGCGCTGGTTTGGCGCACGCGATTTGATCAAGGCGAAAACCTATATCCGCTCCGTCACCCGCCTGAGTGCCGAGCCGCCGGTGCTGTCCGCGTTTGTGCTCGGCAGCGCACCCAAACCCTATCAGGTCAAAATCCGTTTCAGCAGCAATCTCGCTGGCAACATCGTGATCTCGCCGCATTGCACCTGCCCGGTTCAATGGCATTGCAAACACACCGCGGCGGCTTTGCTGGCCTGGCTGCAACAAAACAAGCAGCCGACAAAAATCAACCCGGATGTGCTGACCTGGCTGAAGGAATTTCGCCGCACGCTGACCGAAGCCAGGCCGGCCAAACCCGCCAAAGCTCCGCCCAAACGCGACACCCTGCTCTACTGCCTGACACCGCGCACCGATGGCAGCCTGCGCGTCACCTTCTTCAAGGCGCGGCTGGACGATCAAGGGCGGCCGTTGAAGCTGGACGACTGGAATAACGTCGAGCGCGCCATCACCAACCCGCCGTCGTTTGTGTCGGAAGACGACCTGACCATCCTGCCGCTGCTGTGGGGACAGCGCGACCGCCATGCCTATATCGACAGTTTTCCGTTGGCAGGCGACAAGGGCGAGCTGGTGCTGCAACGCATGCTGGCCAGCGGCCGGCTGTTTTATGCAGGTGAAGCGTTGAAGCCGCTCGCCGCCGCGCCCACGCGCCCGGCCATCCTGCAATGGCCAGCCGACAGCAATCATCGTATCCTCGCCGAGCTGGTCGCCACCCCGCCGGCCGATCAGGTGCTGACGCTCAAACAGACCTGGTATGTCGATGGCGCGCGCGGCGAGCTGGGGCTGCTCGATGTGCCGTATTCACCCGAACAGCTTGCCCATCTGTTTGCGCTGCCGCCTCTGTCTGCGCTGGATGTGCCACTGGTGTCGGGTGCGCTGGCCGAACTTGCGCCGGAGTTGCCGCGCCCGCAGACGACGTCCAGCCTGCGCGTGATCGACGCCGCGCCGCAGCCCAGGTTGACGTTGGGCACGCTGGCAAGCTATGGCATGAACCGCTACCGCGACTACGGCCACAGCTATTTCACGGTGCTGTTCGATTTCGCCACGCTGCAATTTCAATACGACAGCTTCAGTTTCATGGCGGACGATCCCACGGAATTTGTCACCACGCCCAGCGGCGAAGCGGTGCGGGTCAAGCGCGATACCGCGCGCGAAGCCGCCTGCATCAAGCGGCTCGACACCCTGGGCTTCAAGCCGGTGCCGCCACAGACCTTGGACAAAACGCCCAAACATCTGCTCGGGCTCGCCAGCGAATCCGCCTGGCCGGGATTCATCGCAACAGGCTTGGCCGCACTGCGCGTCGACGGCTGGACGGTTGAGGTGCCGCGCAACTTCCGCCATTTCCTGCTGGAGGTCGATGCCTGGGAGGCGGACTTTGAGGACGACGGCAACGGCTGGCTGTCGCTCAATCTCGGCGTGGTGCTGGAAGGCCAGCGCCTGCCGCTGGCGCCGCTGTTATACGACCTGTTCCAGCACGATGCGCGCTGGCTGGATGCGGCCAAGCTGGCGCGCATTCGCGATGCCGAAATGATCACCCTTCACACCCCGGAAGGCGTGCGTTTCACCGCACCGGCGGGACGCTTGAAACCGCTGGCGGGCACCCTCATCGATCTGTTCGACACGCGCCCGCAAGGCGCGCTCAAGGTGTCGCGGCTGGACGCGCCACGCTTGACCGATCTGGCCGACAACCCGCAATGGAAGAACACCGGCGGCGACGCGGTGGTTCAGTTTGCACGCCAACTGCAACACCAGGGCGGCATCAAGCCGGTCAAACCGCCCAAGGGATTGGGGCTGGCACTGCGCCCCTACCAGCGCGAAGGGCTGGCCTGGCTGCAATACCTGCGTGAGCATCATCTGGCGGGCATTCTGGCCGACGACATGGGGCTGGGCAAAACCGCACAAACACTCGCGCATCTGCTGCTGGAAAAACAGGCCGGGCGGCTCGACCGCCCGGCGCTGGTGGTGTTGCCCACCTCGCTGATTTTCAACTGGAAGCGCGAGGCCGAACGCTTCGCACCCGCCCTGAACGTGCTGTCGCTGCACGGCAAGGACCGCGCCAGGCGCTTTAGCGAAATCGCGCAACACGACATCGCGCTCACCACCTATCCGCTGCTGTGGCGCGACCACACCATACTGGCCAAGACCGACTGGCATGTGCTGATTCTGGACGAAGCGCAAACGGTGAAAAACGCTGGCAGCCGCGCTGCCAAAATCGTGCGCGACATCCGCGCCCGCCATCGCCTGTGTCTCACCGGCACGCCGCTGGAAAACCACCTGGGCGAACTGTGGGCGCAGTTCGATTTCCTGCTGCCGGGATTTCTGGGCGACAGCAAGCAATTCACCCGCACCTTCCGCACCCCGATCGAAAAACACGGCGACAGCATCCGCGCCGGGATTTTGGCCAAACGCATCGCGCCGTTTATTTTGCGCCGCCGCAAGCAGGACGTGGCGAAGGAACTGCCGCCCAAAACCATCATCGTGCGCAGCGCCGAAATCGTCGGCGGCCAGCGCGATTTGTACGAAACCGTGCGCAGTGCAATGGATGCCAAAGTGCTCGAAACCATCGCGCAAAAGGGCTTTGCCCGCAGCCAGATCGTGATTCTCGATGCGTTGCTCAAGCTGCGCCAGGTGTGCTGCGACCCGCGCCTGCTCAAAAGCGCAGGCGCGCAAAAGGTCAGGGAACGCGCCAAGCTCGACCTGTTGATGGACATCCTGCCGGAGCTGCTCGACGAAGGCCGCAAGGTGCTGCTGTTCTCACAGTTCACCTCGATGCTCGCGCTGATCGAGCTGGAGCTGGCCGCACGAAAAATCAAATACGTCATCCTCACCGGCAGCACCATCGACCGCGAAAGCGTCATCCGCGACTTCCAGGAAGGCGACGTGCCGGTGTTTCTCATCAGCCTCAAAGCGGGCGGCGTCGGCCTCAACCTCACCGCTGCCGACACCATCATCCACTACGACCCGTGGTGGAATCCGGCGGTGGAAAACCAGGCCACCGACCGCGCGCACCGCATCGGCCAGACCAAACACGTATTCGTTTACAAACTGGTGGTGGCGGGCAGCATCGAAGAAAAAATCCTCGCTCTGCAGGAGAAAAAAGCCGAACTCGCCGCCAGCGTGCTGTCGGAAGACAGCGCCGCGCTCGCCAAATTCGGCGAAGCCGATATTCGTGCCCTGCTGGCTCCGCTGCCCAGCGCCGACCGGGTCCCATCCTGAATCCCCGCTTCGCTTTCCGCCCCATCCTTGGCGGCGACATCGCACTCGGCCCCGGCAAGGTGCAACTGCTCGAAGCCGCGATGATGGGCGCAAGGGTGCGGACACATGCAACAACAGACCCATCCGCGCCGGCGTTTCCTTAGGCCGTCAATGGGGAAGGGCGGGCGATACGCCTGTCTGCAGCAAGATAGCGAGCGCCTCTGCCCCCACCGGACGGCTGAAAAAGTAGCCTTGACCCTCGTCGCAGTGCTGGGCCAGCAGAAAAGCAGCCTGTTCTGCTGTCTCGACGCCCTCCGCAATAACGCGTTGCTTGAGGCTTTTCCCCATGCTGATCACGGCGCTGACGAGGGTGGCATCGTCCGGGTTGCGAGTTATCTGGTTCACGAACGACTGGTCGATCTTCAGGGTATTGATCGGAAACTGCCGCAGATAACTCAGGCTGGAATAGCCCGTGCCGAAATCATCGACGGCAAGCTTGACGCCGAGATCTGCGAGCGCGTGCAGAACGGAATCGGCAGAGGCGGCATCCCGCATGAGGACGCTTTCGGTCAGCTCAAGTTCCAGATAGCGCGGCTCCAGACGCGACGCCTCGAGGGCCGCGCATACGTATTCGAGAAAGTCCCCGGCGCGAAACTCGAGCGCGGAGGTGTTGACGGCAACGGTGATCGGCGGCAAACCCGCATCCTGCCAGGCGCGGGCCTGGAGGCAGGCTTCGCGCAGCACCCATCGGCCAATCGGCAGGATCAAGCCGCTGTCTTCGGCGATGGACACGAACTGTGCGGGTTCCAGCAGCCCGCGTTGCGGATGCTGCCAGCGGACGAGCGCCTCAATGCCGACGATCGTACCGCTGAGAAGATTGATTTTCGGCTGATAGTGCAACACGAACTCCTGCCGTTCCAGCGCGCGGCGCAGGCCGGCTTCGATCGATTGCCGTTGGACGGCCCGGGCATTCATGTCCGGCTCGAAGAATTTGTAATTGTTGCGTCCGCTTTCCTTGGCATGGTACATCGCGATGTCCGCATGCTTGATCAGGGTTTCCGCATCCTGGCCATCGTCGGGGTAGATGCTGATGCCGATACTCACGCCGATGTGCAGGTCGTGCCGGTCGATGACGTGAGGGCGCGCGAGCGCCATGAGCATCTTTTGCGCAGACAGCGCCACGTCTTCTGCATGCTCGATATCGGGAAGCAGCAGCACGAATTCATCTCCACCCTGGCGACTGACGGTGTCCGAGTGGCGCACACCCCCCACCAGGCGTTGTGCCACCGACTGCAGCAGTCGGTCACCCACCGCATGCCCCAGCGAGTCGTTGATATGCTTGAATCGATCGAGGTCCATGAACATCACCGCAAGCTGTTTGCCTCGGCGGTGAGCAAGTGCAATGGCCTGGGCAAGCCGGTCGTTCAGCAGAATGCGATTGGGCAAATCGGTGAGCACATCGTGGTGGGCCAAATGATCCAGATCGGCATGTGCCGTTTGGACTTGTTCGGCCAGCTTGTGCGCATCAATGGTTGCGATGACCAGCTGGGCGTTCGCTTGCCGCAACAGGCCTATTTGATCGTCGGACGTTCCCTCTGTCATCTCTGCCGCGCGAATGTCCCGCTCACGCATGGTGACGCTCCCTTCGCGCACGTCGACAGCCTTTTCGCGCAAACCCACGGCATCTTCCCGGGCCGTGGCCAATTTCTCACGGCCAGGAACGGATACTTTATCGTCCATGACGGCGCTTTCCCTGTACGGGATCCGACGCGCCGTATTGATTATTTCTGACCACGACCATCCTCCATTACCCGGTTGTTGAGGAATACAGAAGGCTAGGCGCGTTGCCCACAACAGTCGGTACGGTGACGTACATAACCTGGGCTGATACCGACGCTGACCACGGTGGTATTGCCCCATATTGCGGGTCATGAGGTTCACGAACAATGGGGCGATCTTCAGGGCATTGATCGGAACTGCCCCTGACAATCCGGGCGGGAATAGCTGGCCGCCAGAAATACTGGTGTCTTATCCTGCTACCGCACGTTCCAGCGCCATGTTCAGCGCTTGCATGAATTCGTTGATCTTGATCGGCTTGGTGAGATAACGGAAGAATCCTGCCTCGAGGCCTTGCTGGATATCGCGTGGCATGACATTGGCACTGATGGCAAGCACCGGGATGTGCGCCGTGGCCGGATCTTCTCGCAGGATTTTCAGTGCCTGGATGCCGCTGATGCCCGGCAGATTGATGTCCATCAGGATCACCTCCGGCAGATGGGCGCGCGCCAGCGCGATGCCGAGCGTGGCATCGGAGGCGCTCAGCATGCGGACATGCGGGACACACTCGATGATCTGCTCGACCAGCATCAGGTTGGCCGGATTGTCTTCCACATAGAGCAGGGTGCGCAGCGCCGCGTTTCCCGGCGTTTGCGGCACAAGCTCGGCGGCCATCGTATGTTCGGTGGCAAGCCGGGGCATCACGTCGCGGACCAGTTCGACCCAGAACTCGCTGCCCACGCCGACGGTGCTTTCCACGCCGATCGTGCCGCCCATCCGTTCGACCAGTTGCTTGGTGACCACCAGGCCGATGCCCGTTCCTTCCTCGGCGCCGGCTTCCTGCCCCAGTCGGTTGAACGGCTGAAACAGCTGCGCCAGTTTTTCAGGGGGCAGGCCCGGCCCGCTGTCCTTGATGCTGATGCGGACGCGTTCCGGGCTGATCACGGTGCATGCCACCTCGACCATTCCCTGTTCGCGGTTGTATTTGATCGCATTGGAAAGCAGGTTGATCAGAACCTGCTTGACCCGTGTGGGGTCGGCATGGACAAACCAGGCGGGGTCGACTTTGGCGAAGCTGATATTGATGCCGCGTTGTTGTGCCTGTGGGTCGATCATGGCCTGGCTTTCGAGCAGCACGTCGGACAGCGACAGCGGCTCCAGCGACAGCGACAGCTTGCCGGACTCGATTACCGCGAGATCGAGAATTTCGTTGATCAGGTCCAGCAGATACCAGCCTGCCTTGATGATCTGCTGCAGCCGTTCAGTCTGGGTGGCCGTTGGCGGGGGTGAGCCCGCTTCCAGCAACTGGGCGAAGCCGAGGATGGCATTGAGCGGCGTGCGCAGTTCGTGGCTCATGCTGGAGAGAAACTCGGACTTGGCGCGCGACGCGGCCAGCGCAGCCTCGCGCGCGCCGACCAGCTCGCGCTGAGTCATCTTGATGTCGGAAATTCCGCGCGAGATAGACAGGCAGCACAGCTGTCCGTGCAATTCCAGATTCAGCGCCGACATCAAGACCGGCTGCTCGGAGCCGTCCTTGTTGCGGAGCGCCACTTCGATGTTGCGGACTTCGTTGGCCTTGAGAAGTTGATCGCGGAACGCGAACATTTCATCGGGAT
>JAAPAA010000154.1 GCA_012274165.1 Thiobacillaceae bacterium | reverse complement strand
GATCTCGTGCGCAGTCTGCGCGCCGATCTCGCACTGCTCCAGGCTCGCGGCCATCACCAAACGCCCGGCCGCATTGATATACCGCCCGGCCATGATTTCGGCTGCATGGCGCGGCATCTCTTGCGGCAAAGCCGCGTCGGCATAGCCCTGCGGATAAACCGGTTTGCCCTCGGCATCGTATTTGTCGGTCGCACCCAGCGCATGCAGCAGCTCGTGTGCGATGACGATATTGTTCTGCTGCGCCTGCCTTGGGTCGGCAAATGCATGCACCACGCCGATCAGGCCTTTTTGCAGCCCGAGTGAATGCGCCAGCGCCACGCCGTCCTGCGGCGCGTGATACAACACAAACAGCTTGATCCTGCCGAGTTGCGGCAGCCATTGTCCCGAGTGCTGATACACCCACCCGCGCAACTGCAAGCTCCACCACACCGTTTTCAGCACACTGCCATCGCGCGGCGGCGCGGGCGGTTTTTCTGTCAGCTCCGGCAACAGCGTGATCTGCATGGCCTGCGGCTGCTTCACGCCATAACGTGCGGTTTCGCGTTGCAGAAAAGTGTTGATGTCGGCGAAATCGCTTGCCCGCAACGCGCGTATCGTCGCGGCCGCCTGCGCCGAGCCGTCGCCATTGATCGGAACCAGCGTCACGTCCAGCGGTGCGCGCCAGCTGCGCACCAGAGACTGCTCCAGCCAGGTGAAGCCAGACGCCGCAGCCAGCACGCCCAGCAGGATGAGGATACGCAGTCGACGAAAGGTCATGGGGGCACGAGGGAGTCAGAGGCTTACCCTTAACGACTACGCGCCCTCACGCTTGAGAACATCAAAACAAAACAGGGAGGTTACCCTCCCTGTTCCCCATCCGACATTGCCCCGGCTGGTGACTAGCTGGCCTGCAAAACCTCGCGGATCACCCGGAATATCTCGCGGAACGCTTTCGGCGGTTTGTTGTGCACGGCCTCGTCACGCGCATTGCGGATCAGTTGCCGCAAATGCGTGGCATCTGCATCGGGATGCGCATTCAGGAACAGCGTCAGCGCTTCGTTGTCGGCGATGAGCTTGTCGCGCCATTTTTCAGCCTGGTGCAGCTTGGCGTTTTCGGCCACCGACACGCCATTGAATACATCCAGCTGGGCTTGAATGGGCGCCGGATCGACGCTGCGCATCAGCTTGCCGATATATTGCTTTTGCCGCCGCAGCGCCCCGTTCTGGGTGATCTTGCGGCACTCGGCCACGGCGATACGCAGGTTTTCTGGCAGTTCGATGCGCTTGAATTGCGCGGCGGGGAGTTCGACCAGGGCTTCGCCCAGTTCTTGCAGGGCTTCGACATCGCGTTTTTGCTGGCTGCGGCTGGGGCCGTCGTATACGTCGTCCGGGTCGAATTCCAGCTCGGCATCGGGATCAATCAGGCGCACGGTAGGGCTTTCGGTTGCTGTTATGATCCTTATTGTAGTTTCCTGCCCAGCAAAACGCCCGAAAAAACATAGCCGTCTCCCTTCCCTTTTCGCTCACACGCCATGTCCCGCTCCCATTTCAGCTATACCCGCGACCAGCTCATCAGCCTGTCCCAGACCGTCATCGAGCACGCAATGAAAAGCGGCGCGACCGCCGCCGACACCGAAATCTCCGAAGGCATCGGCCAGAACGTCTCGGTGCGCCAAGGCGAAATCGAAACCATCGAATACAACAAGGACAAGGGCGCCGGGGTGACGGTCCACGTCGGCCAGCGTCGCGGCCACGCCTCGACCTCGGATTTGTCCGAAGCCGCGCTGAAAAGCGCAGTCGAAAAAGCGCTCACCATCGCCCGCTATACCGCCGAAGACGACTGCGCCGGCCTGCCCGACGCCGACAAACTGTCGAAAAACGCGCCCGACCTCGACCTGTATCACCCGTGGGCGCTGACGGTGGAAGAAGCCGCCGCCCGCGCGCAGGCCTGCGAAGCCGCCGCGCTGGCAGTCGACAAACGGCTCACCAATTCCGAAGGCGCGGGCGTCTCCACCCACACCTCGCATTTCATCTTTGCCAACAGCCTCGGGTTTTGCGACGGTTATGCCGGCTCGCGCCACGGCATCTCGGTCGCGGTGATCGGCGAAGACAAAAACGGCATGCAGCGCGACTACTGGTACAGCAGCGCGCGCAACGGCAACGACCTCGACGCCCCCGAAATGGTGGGGCGCACCGCCGGTGAGCGCACCGTGCGGCGCCTCAACGGCCGCAAGCTCGACACCCGCACCTGCCCGGTCGTATTCGAAGCGCAACTCGCCACCGGCCTCATCGGCAACTACGTCGCCGCCGTGTCGGGCGGCAGCCTGTATCGCAAATCCTCGTTCCTGCTCGACAGCCTCGGCAAAACCGTCTTCGCGCCGCACATCAACATCCGCGAGATGCCGCTGGTTCATGGCGGCCTCGGCAGCGCGCCGTTCGACAGTGAAGGTGTCGCCTGCGTCGAACGCGACATCGTGAAAAACGGCGTGGTCGAAGGCTATTTCCTCTCCACCTATTCGGCGAAGAAACTCGGCATGACGACGACGGGAAATGCAGGCGGCAGCCACAACCTCGTCGTCTCGCACGGCGACCTCGACCTCGCCGGCCTGCTGCGCGAAATGGGCACCGGCCTGTTCGTCACCGAACTGCTCGGCCACGGCGCCAACATGGTCACCGGCGACTACTCGCGCGGCGCGGCGGGTTTCTGGGTGGAAAACGGCGAGATTCAATACCCGGTCGAGGAAATCACCATCGCCGGCAACCTGGCCGAAATGTTCAAGGGCATTGTCGCGATCGGCAAGGATGTCGAGCGGCGCGGCAGCAAGCAGGTGGGGTCGATCTTGATTGACCGGATGACGCTGGCGGGGAATTGAGCAGGCAGGGCTATGGGCGTTGAGACAGGATGACGGGGCATGTCCAATAATTTTTTCTGTCAGGTGACAGCAAATAACGTTAGAGACTAAGCATTGTCACTGCGCGCTAAAATTATTTCGCTCTGGGTTACAGCACTCCTATCACCGTTGGTAGCTGGCTATGCATTGCTGTCGGCTATTACCTTTGTGTGGTTCAACGCAACAGGTACTTGGTCAGATGCACGTGCCTCGTTATGGGCATGGAGCGCATTTTTCTTTTTCTGTCTGTTTGCGGTCATCGCAATAATGGCAATTGTTCGTCTCGTTTGCCACTACAACAGCCTTTCCCATCTCCCAGACCAAGAAGATGTAACGAGCCAATGAGTTTTCTAGTCACCACATCTAAACCTACGATCAAGCGGCACGCCGCAGAAACGCGGCGCCCCTTGGCTTCACGATAGAACACAGTAATACATGCATCCGATCGGGCTCTCCATCCTCCTGCTTTCACTCAGCAATGTTTTCATGACATTCGCCTGGTATGCCCATCTCAAGGAGCTGAACCAGAAACCCTGGCTCGTCGCTGCGCTGATCAGTTGGGGAATCGCGTTCTTCGAGTACATGCTGCAGGTTCCAGCCAATCGCATTGGGTTCACGGCGCTGTCCGTTGCCCAGCTCAAGATCCTGCAAGAGGTCATCACGCTCAGCGTGTTCGTGCCGTTTGCCTACTTCTATATGAAGGAACCCCTGAAGCTCGACTATTTGTGGGCGGCTCTGTGCATCCTCGGTGCGGTGTATTTCGTGTTTCGCAGCAAGGTGGGCGTTACATGACGCGCACCATTCAACGCGCCCTTTTCGCACTGTTCGCCCTGCTCCTGCTCGCCGCGTGCGAGCGCGCACCGACGCTGCCGCGGCTCGGAGCGAACGATGTGATCCTCGCGTTTGGCGACAGCCTCACTTACGGCACCGGCGCCGAACCCAGCGAAGCCTACCCGGCGAAGCTGGTCGGCTTGACGCAGCACGCGGTCGTCAACGCGGGCGTGCCGGGCGAGACGACGGCCGAAGGCTTGCAGCGTCTGCCCGCGCTGCTGGCCGAACACCATCCGAAGCTGGTGCTGCTGTGCCTCGGCGGCAACGACATGTTGCGGCGCCTGCCCGCCAGCGAAACCGAAAACAATCTGCGCCTGATGTTGCAGACGCTGCGCAGCAGCGGCATCCAGGCGGTACTGATCGGCGTGCCCGAGCCAAAGCTGTTCGGCGGTGCGCCGGACTTTTACGCGCAACTGGCGGAAGAGTTCCAGCTGCCCTACGACGGCGACACGCTCAACACGGTGCTGAAAGACAACGCACTCAAATCCGACCCCATCCACCCCAACGCCGCAGGCTATGCGGCGATTGCACGCGAACTTGCTCAATTGCTGAAGGAGTCCGGCGCGCTCTGACGGACAGCTTGCCATTCAGCAAACAGTACGATATAACGTACGCCACTGTTTGAAGGAGTTCAAAATGCAAACCCTGACCGCGAGCGAAGCCCGTGCGAACTTGTACCGACTCATTGATCAAGCCGCCGAATCCCACCAGCCTATCGCCATTTCCGGCAAGCGTACGAGTGCCGTGCTGGTGTCCAGCGAGGACTGGAGTGCGATCCAGGAAACGCTGTTCCTTCTGGCTGTGCCCGGTATGCGCGAATCCATCAAGCAAGGCATGGCTGAACCGCTGGAGTCGTCAGCCACTGAATTGAAGTGGTGAGTTGGCGCCTGGTATTTGCCAGGCAAGCGCAAAAAGACGCCAGGAAGCTCGCAGCATCGGGGCTCAAGCCGAAGGCTCAAGAACTGCTGGCGGTGCTGGTAATCAACCCGTTTCAGAACCCGCCCGCTTACGAGAAGCTGGTGGGCGACCTCCAAGGCGCCTATTCACGCCGCATCAATATTCAGCATCGGCTTGTCTATGAGGTTTTCGAAGCAGAGCGGGTGGTCCGCGTGCTTCGCATGTGGTCGCACTACGAGTAAGCGGCATGGCTAATCGCGAATGTCTGTGCGCGCAAACAGGGTCGGCCCTGCCGACCTGCCGCTCGCTTCTTGCACTGTCACCTTTTTCATCGTGGATCTACTGAGGTTTTTGGGATGAACGCACTCCTCACCCTGTCGCGCGCAATCGACGCGCTCACCGAACGCATCGGCCAGTTCGTCATCTGGCTGGTGCTGGTCGCCACGCTGGTTTCGGCGGGCAATGCGCTCGCCCGCTGGGCGCTCGGCGCAAGCTCGAATGCCTGGCTGGAAATCCAGTGGTATCTGTTCGGCGCGGTGTTTTTGCTGGCGGCGGGCTACACGCTGAAGCACAACGGCCACGTGCGGATCGATATTTTCTACGGGCGGCTGGGTGCCAAAGGCCAGGCGGTGATCGACTTGATCGGCGGGCTGTTTTTCCTGCTGCCGATGGCGGGACTGCTGGCCTGGCTGGGCTGGCCGATGTTCATGGATGCCTGGACGACGCATGAAATGTCGCCCGACGCGGGTGGTCTGTTGCGCTGGCCGGTAAAGCTGCTGTTGCCGGTGGGTTTCGGCCTGCTGGCGCTGCAGGGTGTCGCCGAAATCATCAAGCGCATCGGCGTGCTGACGGGCGCGCTGGTGCTGGAACACGAAGTCCCGGCGGAGGAGGTGTGATGGAGCCGGTTCTAATGGAAAGCGTCGCGCCCCTGATGTTCCTCGGCCTGGTGGTGTTTTTGCTGCTGGGTTATCCGGTGGCGTTCGCGCTTGCCGCCAACGGCCTGTTGTTCGCCGCAATCGGCTTGAGCAACGGCGCGTTCGATTTCTCGCTGATGCAGGCGCTGCCCGAACGTGTTTACGGCATCGTCGCCAACCCGACCTTGCTGGCCATTCCCTTCTTCGCTTTGATGGGGCTGATCCTCGAACGCTCGGGCATGGCCGAAGACCTGCTCGACACCATCGGCCAGCTGTTTGGCTCGATGCGAGGGGGGCTGGCCTACGCGGTGATTTTCGTCGGCGCGCTGCTCGCCGCCACCACCGGCGTGGTCGCCGCGTCGGTGATCGCAATGGGGCTGATTTCGCTGCCGGTGATGCTGCGCTACGGCTACGACAAGCGGCTGGCGTCGGGCGTCATCGCCGCTTCCGGCACGCTGGCGCAGATCATTCCGCCCTCGCTGGTGCTGATCGTGCTGGCGGATCAACTCGGTGCGTCGGTCGGCGACATGTACAAGGGCGCCCTGCTGCCGGGCATGGCGCTGGTCGGCTTGTATCTGCTCTATGTTTTCTTCGTCACCCTGGTCAAACCCGCAGCCGCGCCTGCAATGCCCGCCAGCGCGCGCACCTTGCATGGCACCGCCTTGCTTGCTCGCGTGCTCACCACGCTGGTGCCGCCGCTGGTGCTGATCTTTCTGGTGCTCGGTACCATCTTTCTCGGCGTCGCCACCCCCACCGAAGGCGGCGCGATGGGCGCAGCGGGCGCACTGCTGCTGGCGCTGGCGCGCGGCCGGCTAACGCGGCTGCAACTCACGCAGGCGGTGGACAGCACCACCAAGCTCACCACTTTCGTCATTTTCATCCTGATCGGCTCGACCATCTTCACTCTGGTATTCCGCGGGCTGAACGGCGATCTGTGGGTCGAGCACCTGTTCAACCAGCTGCCCGGCGGCGTGCTCGGCTTCCTGGTCGTGGTCAATCTGATGGTGTTCGTGCTGGCGTTCTTTCTCGACTTTTTCGAGATCGCCTTCATCGCCGTGCCGCTATTGGCGCCGGTCGCGCACAAGCTCGGCATCGATCCGATCTGGTTCGGCGTGATGCTCGCGGTCAACATGCAGACCGCGTTCATGCACCCGCCGTTCGGCTTTGCGCTGTTTTATCTGAAGAGCGTGGCGCCCAAATCCATCCGCACCAGCGACATTTACTGGGGCGCGATTCCGTTTCTGCTCATCCAGCTCTTCATGGTTGCGATGGTGCTGGCCTTCCCCGCCATCGTGCTGGTCGACGCGCCTGCGGATGCCAGCAGCGTCACCGAAATCCCGATCGAGGTCGATCCGGCGGCTGGTTATCTGCCTGCCGAATGGCGGTAAATCCATCCGGCCAGCCACCTGTTAGAATGCAAGCCCTCGTCCAGTTTCTTATTTAAAATCATGTCCGAACTCATTATCGAAGACCTCGTCGTCGGCACCGGCGACACCGCAACCGCAGGCCAGACCGTGGTCGTGCATTACACCGGCTGGCTCACCGACGGCACCAAGTTCGACTCCAGCGTCGACCGCAACGACCCCTTCGACTTCAAACTCGGCGCGGGTCGCGTCATCGCCGGCTGGGATCAGGGCGTGGCCGGCATGCAAGTTGGCGGCAAGCGCAAGCTCACCATCCCGCCGCAGCTGGGTTACGGCGAACGCGGTGCTGGCGGCGTGATTCCGCCGAACGCGACGCTGGTGTTCGACGTGGAACTGCTGCAAGTCCATTAAGTCGAACCAGCAGCCTCGACATTTCGCAAGGCGGGCAGGCGGCCAGGCGGGGAATAACCCTCCTGGCCGCCTGTCTTTTATGCTCCGCCTGACCGGTAAAATCACGCCATGACACCCGCCCTGTTCTCCCACCGCAAACACTGGGCCGCCCGCTTCGGCACGGCGCCCTTCCTGCCGATGTCGCGCGCCGAAATGACCGCGCTCGGATGGGATGCGTGCGACATCATTCTGGTGACGGGCGACGCCTACATCGACCACCCCAGCTTCGGCATGGCGCTGGTCGGACGGCTGCTGGAAGCGCAGGGCTATCGCGTCGGCATCATCAGCCAGCCCGACTGGCTCTCGGCCGATGCGTTTCGCACCCTCGGTCAGCCGACGCTGTATTTCGGCGTGACGGCGGGCAACATGGATTCGATGGTCAACCGCTACACCTCCGACCGCAAAACCCGTTCCGACGATGCCTACACGCCGCACGGCGCACCCAACAAGCGCCCCGACCGCGCGGTCACGGTGTATGCCCAGCGCTGCCGCGAGGCCTATCCAGGCACGCCGGTGATCATCGGCTCGATCGAGGCGTCCTTGCGCCGCATCGCGCACTACGATTATTGGTCCGACACGGTGCGCCGCTCGGTGCTGCCGGACTCCAAGGCCGACCTGCTGATTTTCGGCAACGCCGAACGCGCCCTGCTGGAGGTCACCGAACGCCTGGCCAAGGGCGAGAAAATCGCCGACATCCGCGACGTGCGCGGCACCGGTTTCATGGTGGGACGCGAGTGGAAACCCGCCGCCAACTGGCTGGAAGTGTTGTCCACCGAACTCGACACACCGGGCGCCATCGACGCCCATGTCGATCCCTACGCGATGACACCGGACGGACCCACCGCAAAGTCGTCCGAAGGCGCTGCTTTAACTACAACGGCGCCAATTCGCATCGTGCCGAAAGCCGAACGGCTCGCCGCCAAACAGGACGTGCGCGAGCGCACCGTGATCCGCCTGCCCGATTACGACCAGGTGAAAAACAACCCGTCGTTTTACGCGCACGCCTCGCGCGTGCTGCACCTCGAATCGAATCCGGGCAACGCCCGCGCGCTGCGCCAGGCGCACGGCGAACGCGACGTCTGGCTGAATCCGCCGCCGATTCCGCTGTCGACCCCCGACATGGACGGCGTCTACGACCTGCCCTACGCGCGCGCGCCGCACCCGAGCTACGGCGACGCCAAGATTCCGGCGTGGGAAATGATCCGCTTCTCGGTCAACATCATGCGTGGCTGCTTCGGCGGCTGCACCTTCTGCTCGATCACCGAACACGAGGGCCGCATCATCCAGAGCCGTTCGGAAGATTCGGTCATCAAGGAAATCGAGGCGATCCGCGACAAAACGCCCGGCTTCACCGGCGTGATTTCCGACCTCGGCGGCCCCACTGCGAACATGTACCGCATGGCGTGCAAGTCGGAAACGATCGAGAAAGCCTGCCGCCGTTTGAGCTGCGTGTTCCCCGACATCTGCGACAACCTCAACACCGACCACGCGCCGCTCATCAGCATGTATCGCCGCGCCCGCACGCTGCCCGGAATCAAGAAGGTGCTAATCAGCTCGGGGCTGCGCTACGACCTCGCGGTGCGCTCGCCCGAATACATCAAGGAACTGGTGCAGCACCACGTCGGCGGCTATCTCAAGATCGCCCCCGAGCACACCGAAGCCGGCCCGCTGTCAAAAATGATGAAGCCCGGCATGGGCGCGTACGACCGCTTCAAGACCCTGTTCGAGGCCGCCTCCAAGTCCGTCGGCAAGAAGCAGTATCTGATCCCCTACTTCATCGCCGCCCACCCCGGCACCACGCTGGAAGACATGCTGAACCTCGCGCTGTGGCTCAAGAAGCACGACTTCCGGCTGGATCAGGTGCAGACCTTTTTGCCGACGCCGATGGCGCTGGCGACGACCATGTACCACACCGAAAAGAACCCGCTCAAAAAGGTGCTGGGCGGCAAGGGTGAATCGGTTGAAGTCGTCAAACAGGGCCGCATGCGCCGCCTCCACAAAGCCTTCCTGCGCTATCACGATGCCGAAAACTGGCCGATGCTGCGCGAGGCGTTGAAGGAAATGGGACGCGAGGATTTGATCGGCAACAGCAAGAAGCACCTGATCCCGCTGTTCCAGCCCGCCGGCACCGGCAAACGCCCCGAAGGCGCACGCATCCTGCGCGACGTGCCGGTCAAGGGCGAGCCACGTGTCGCGCCGCCCGCCACACGCGGGCGCCCGCCGCAAGTGCCCAAGCATCCGCTGAGTCAGCGCCGCGGTGGCGGAAAGAGCCGGCCATGACAGCCAATCCATCAGATCAAAACAGCGAGATTCTGCGCGACAAGCTCAACCTCGAAACCGCCCAGCTCGCCTGGGCGGAACTCGAACGCCACTTCGCACGCGGCGACGTCGTCAAGGTTGCCGTTGGCGTGGACCTGATCGATGCTGCGCTGCTGATAGCCGAAAACAACACAGCCGAAGCTCAGACCTGGCTGGCCGATGGCCGCATCGCCCTCGCAGATATGGGCGACGCCGAGGGCTGGCATGCGCGCCAGCCGATGTTCTGGGCGGTGGTGGTGGCACCGTGGGTGCTGGTGCAGGAAGTGCTGAAGGAACTGGATTCGTAGTAAAACACACCGGGCGGGTGTTGCGCGCGCACTGACCCGATTCACCTGATTCGCTAACTTCAAGTTTTGGCATACCCCGTGTCATCGACCGGATTCAGGCGGTATCCGATGACCTGAACAATCTCATCGACCTTCAGTTCTTCAGCCTGGGCGGATGCTCAACATCCAGGCTGGATACGTGACTGCAAGCCTGACCCCGACTCGCCTGACTGGCTGTCAAAAACCAGACAACAAAGACCGCAAGTGCCCCTTGTTCTGTGGTGCGAGACGGTGCCATGCCGCCGTTTGGATTAAAGATTCTGCGGGCGATACCGATACCCCCACTAATGAATGCCAAACGCCCCTTTTTTCAGCTGAGCCTTGGTTTTATCGCCATTCTGTTGCTTCTGACCGCCACGGCTGTAACGGCGATCGTACGCATCAATCTCTTGCAGGGTGAGTTCAAAAACCTGGTTGAAACCCACAACCGCAAGATCGAGCTCATCAATTCCATGAGGTCGACCATCCGCGATCGGATGGTGACCATGAACAAGATGGTCCTGCAGAATGACCCGTTCGACCGCGACGCAACCATCATGATGTACGACGTGCTGGCCGTCCGGTTTGTGGGTTTCAGGAGCCAGTTGGAAAAACTGCCCCTGGACGCGGAAGAAAAGGCCAGCCTCGAGGTTCTGCGCAAACTCACCACGGCCCTCACTCCACTGAATAACCGTATCGTCGAGAATCTGCGTGAAGACAGCATCGGCGAGGCCCGGAAGTTGTTGCTGGCTGAGGCGCTGCCCGCCCAGGAGGCGGTGCTGGCACAGGCTGACCGGATTCTGCTTCATCTCAAATCTGATGCCGAGGAGCGCGAGACCGAAACAGGCAAGGACGCCACTCGTTCGCGCGTCCTGATGATCGCGCTCACCTTCGTTGCGTTTGGCCTCAGTACCCTGATCGCCATATTGGTGCTGACGCGCGCGAAACGCGAGCGGACAATATTGATGGCCGAGTTCGTAGAAATGCGCAAAGTCGTGCATTCCCGCCAGCAACGTCTCGAAACCATCCTCGACAACGCTGCGGAAGGCATCATGACCTTCGATCGCGATGGCCTGATCCGCAGTTTCAACCGTGCCGCCGAGCGGCTGTTTGGCTACGCCGAGGCCGAGATCGTCGGCAAGGATCTGAGTGTCCTGATTCCCCCTACCGACGCATCGGACCGGCGCGAAGGCTATCTCGAACACTTCATGCGCAGCGAGATCCAGCGCCTGCTCGGGCACGAGGGCGAGGTTATCGGCCGCCAGCAGGACGGCATCCGCTTCCCGCTCGCGCTCAAGGTAAGCGAGATCGTGATCGAGGACGAACCGCTCTACACGGCGCTCGTTGCCGACATCAGCGAGCGCAAGGCGCTCATGGAACATCTCAAGAAGATGGCTGAGCACGACGGGCTCACCGGGCTCTACAATCGCACGTATTTCCAGCAGGAACTCGAGCGGGTCGTGGAACGCGCACGCCGCGTCCGCGAAAGCTTTGCCCTGCTGTATATCGACCTCGATAACTTCAAATACGTCAATGACACCCTGGGCCATGCCGCCGGCGACAAATTATTGATCGAGGTGGCAGACATTCTCAGACACCGGGCGCGCAAGGGCGACCTCATCGTCCGTCTCGGTGGCGACGAATTCACCGTGTTGCTCTACGCGGTCCATCCCGATCAGGTTGGCGGCATCGCCGAATCTTTTCGCAAGTCCCTGGCGGACTATTATTTCAAGCATGCTGGAAAGCGCGTCGACATCGGTTGCTCCATCGGCGTGGCCAACATCACCCCGGAGGTGGAGTCCGCGAGTTTGGTGCTGTCGCAGGCCGACGTCGCCTGCCATCTCGCCAAGTGTGGCGGCCGCAATCGCATTCACATTTTCGAGGCGGCCGACGAGAGCCGCATTACGGGTATGTCGCTCGACATGGGGTGGTCGCGCCGCATACGCGAGGCGATCGAACACAACCGCTTCGCACTGGCCTGCCAGCCGATTGTCAGCAGCCAGTCTGGTGAGGTCGAGTCCTTCGAGGTTTTGATCCGCATGCTGGATGACGACAATGGCATGATCCTGCCCGGCGGCTTCCTGCCCGCGGCTGAGCGCTTTAGTCTCTCGGCCGATATCGACCGCTGGGTGATCGTGAACGCCATCGAGACCCTGGCCGCTCAGCGCCTCATCACTCCGAACCTGCGCTATGCCCTGAATCTCTCCGGCCAGACCCTGACCCAGCCGTCCGTCTGCGACCTGATCATCGATCGGCTCAAGGCCACCGGTCTTGACCCCGCGGCACTCACGTTTGAAGTCACCGAGACCGTGGCCATCGCCGACATGGCCGTGGCCGAGACCTTCCTGCGCAAACTGCAAGAGATCGGCTGCCTGACGGCGCTTGATGACTTCGGCTCCGGCATGTCGTCGTTTGCCTACCTGCGCGACCTGCCGGTTAATCTGGTCAAGATCGACGGCCGTTTCGTCAAGAATCTCGCCGCCAACCCGGTTGACCAGGCCATGGTCAAGGCGATGAACGAGATCGCTCATGCCCTGGGCAAGCAGACCGTGGCCGAATTCGTCGAGAGCGAAGACAGTTTCCTGCTGCTCAAGTCCTTTGGTGTCGACTATGTCCAGGGTTACCACCTCGGCCGGCCGAACGTGATCCTGCCCTGCAAGGCCATCGCCGAGCACGCCGAAGCAGGGGTAATGTGCCTGATGATGCCAGCGCTGGAGCCAGCGGCTGACGGTTCGTAGAACCACTCTTCAGATACCGCCCGTGTCAGGTTCGACAAGTCTGCACGCGTTGAGTCCTGAGCCCTTCGAGATGGCTCAGGCCGAATGGCGTCCAGGTTTCATTGGTGCCGGATCAATAGCACAACAAAAAAGCCCGCAAACGCGGGCTTTTTTGTTGGCATCAATCGCTCAGGCCGACAGGCTGTCTCTTACCCGCAGCAGCCGCGCACGTGCTTCGGTCGCAACACCATGCACGACGGTATTGCTCACCAGTTTGACCATGATGCCGGGGTCGAGGAAGGACACGGTCACCTTGCCATCCGCTTCCTCGCGCACCACCACGTTGCAGGGCAGCAGCATGCCCGCATCGGGCTCTGCCGTGATGGCCTGATGCGCCAGCGGCGGGTTGCAGGCGCCGAGAATGCGGTAGGGACGGCCGTCGACGTTGAGCTTGGCCTTCATCGTGGCCTGCACGTCGATGTCGGTCAGCACGCCGAAGCCTTCGGTTTTCAGCGCGGCGGTAACTTTGTCAACGGCTGCGTCAAAAGGGCCGCTGATCTGGGTATCGAATCCGTATTCGCTCATGGGTTGACTCCTGCTTGGGGTAAATTGAGGGCAGCCAGTTTACCAGTCTCTTCCGCAAACAAGACCACGCCAGATGCGCTGAATCCTGGCGTTTGACCAAACCGGCAAATCTCGGGCCAAGCAAAGCTTGGTTGTATGACCAGACCTTCCGGCCCTTATTCCAGGACAAGCGCGGCTTACAGCTGGAATTGGGGCGATGTCGGTCTGGTTTACCGACATCTGGTTTACCGACATCTGGCTTACGACATGGGCGACGACAAACTGCTGCAGAACGTGGAATTCAGCGGCCCGGCCTTGGGCGCAGCGTTCCACTTCTAAAACCGCCACCCCTCACCCTGCTTACGATGCAGGACGACTGGATTTTCTCAGCCGTCCTCCGCTGCCGGATCGACAGGCAACAACCCATCCAGCACCTTCCGCATGTTGCGCCAGTGCGAGCCTTCCCAAAACACCCGCCCGCATCCATCGCACAAACTGAAGCGCTCGTAATGGGGCTGCACCCGGAGCGGCAAACGATCCAGCACGCTGGCCTTGTCGACCGGGCGTAGTGGCGCGTTGCAGTGCAGGCACAGGGTAAACGGCCGCGCGCTGCGCATCAGATCCAGCCGCCCGACAATCTCCCGCAGCTGCGCCTGCGATTTCAGTGCGTGCACATAACAGCCGTGCGTCACCACGCGACGCTTGAGCAATTCACGGTCGCGCGTCAGCACAATACGGCCGTCGCGCCCGGCAATCGCCACGATTTCGTCGTCGTCAAAATGATTGTCGTACAGCGTGTCGAACCCCAGCATGCGCAGCATGTGCGCCAGCCCGCCGAGGTGAGCGTCGGCCACGAAGCGGGAATTGCGCAAGGGATGCTCGCGCACCCGCAGCAACGGCGTCACGTCCATGGCCTCGAAGCGGGGATATACCGCCACCCGGTCGCCGTCCTGCAATAGGTAACTGAAATCCACCGATTCGCCATTCAGCAGAATCAGCTCCACCTCGGTGTGCGGCACCCCCAGCGCCTCGATCATGTGCTTGGTGGTCGCAGCCTGCGCGCAGGGCACGCTGAATTCCTGCTTGCGCCGAAGCGGCGCGAGGAAGTCGTTCAGTTCTTCATAGAAGCGGAAGGTGGCGGTGACCATGCTGCAGCTTATCCATCGACCTGCTGCGCCCACAACATCGCGTCAACATGGAGACTGCTGACCCGCCAGACATCCAGCCCGATGGCGTGCGCGAGCACGGCGACATGTTCGTTGTCGGATTGCTCGCAGGCAATGGCCAGATCCAGGTAGGGCGCGTATTTCCCCTCCTGATAAAGCAGCGCCTCATCCACCAGGGGCGGCAGGCGGACCTGCTTCAGCACATCCTCCATCGGCATCGACAGCACGACATCCAGCAGGGAGAACATGCCTGCCACGAACAGTTCATCCCGCTCATGTGCAGACAGCGCGTCCCTGGCCAGCAGTTCGGCCAGATGCGCACGAATCAGGGCGTTTTCCATCACGGCCCAATCCAGGCCCGGCGTCTCTCCGCTGGTAAACAGCAACAGGGTCAGCCAGCGATAAAATTTCTGCCGGCCCAGCACCAGCAGCGCCTGCTCCAGGGTGGCCATCTTGTGCAACAGCCCCATTCCCGGGGAATTGATATAGCGCAGCAACTTGTAGGACAGCGCAAGGTTCTGCTTGAATAGTGCAGTCAGCTCCGACGTCTCCGCATCGCCGCGCAGCTTGTTCAGCAGCTCCAGAATCTGGAGGCGGCCCGCATCCACTTTCGGTGCATCCAGCGTGTCCCGGCTGGTGATGAAAGGCCCCTGGAAATAAGCGAACGGCAAGCCGGTGCAGACGTTGTATTCCTCCAGAGTTTGAATGTTGGTTGCCACCAATCTGATGGCCGGGGCCCGTTTCTGCGCGGTTTCAATCTGATCGCTGATGACCGGAATATCGCTGTTCCCGATATCAATGAACAAAAAATCCGCGCGTTCCAGAAAGGGTGCCATGCCCGGATTTTCCACCGCCTCCGCGCGCAACCCCATGCGATATCCGAGCGCCCTCAGGCGGGCCATCCCGGCCAGGCTGGATGCGTGATTGGCGAGCAGTTGCGCGTGGGTGCCCACCACGTACACGATGCCGTGTGGCTGCGGTTCTTCGAGAAACGGCATGTCCAGTGAACTGGCCGATATGTCGACAAAGGCCCGCCGGTTTTCCAGCAAGCGCTGAATGTCCATGCTCTGCAGGTTGCGCATCAGCACCTTGTCATACACGCGCTGGAGACTGATGCTGGAGGCGCGTACCCGCGGATTGAACTTGTAACCCAGGCTCAGGGTGTATCCCGCCACGCGCTTGTTCTTCCCCAGTACGGCTTCACGGCACACGATCGCTCTGGCGGGCGGCGACGCCATGGGCGTGCTCGAATGGGTCAAGGCCTGGACCGGCGTTCTATCCAGCTCGCTCGCCAGCGGCGCAACGATGTTCAGCTTGCGAAAGGCCGCCTGCTCGCGCTGTGACGCGAACAGGCGACCCGGCTCAGCGCCTTTGCGCCGCCGGGCCTGTCTGCCCATCAACAATCTGATTAAACGATCCAGCATCCAAGCCATTCCCATCCGGCATTCATCGATTACACGTCTTTCCCAAGCCAGGCCCAAGCCTCCCCAAACGTAAAAACGCCACCTCGACGGTGGCGTTCGTTTCTGCTTCCCGCAACAATCAGTGCTGGGTTTTGTCCGCCTTGGCTGATTTAGGCGGTGTTATGAACGATCCCGCCGGAACCACAACCTGTTTCGGCTTCTTGGGTTTCTTTGCTTCCTTGTTTCCACGTACCTGGCCTTTTGCCATGATCATTCTCCTTGCAACGATGACAGAGGTGTCTGGCCGGGATGACGCAACACGCGCAATCCCGGCACGCTCTGATCATAGGCCGTTACATGAAAAACGCTGACTTTAATTAACGCCAGCGCTGTGAACTCAAACCGGCGGCCTAAATCCGGCTCGCTGTCTGCCGCATCACGTCCGCCGCCCGCCGCATCGCCCATTTCACCGGCAGCGGCAAAGGCACGCCGCCGTGATCGACCGCAGTTTGGGCATGACGCGCTTCATCGGTTTTCATCTGTTCGACCACGGCGCGGCTCTTGGCATCAGCTTCCGGCAACTGTTGCAGGTGGCTGTCGAGATGGGCTTCGACCTGGCGTTCGGTCTCGGCGAGGAAGCCGAGGTTCCACTTGTCGCCAAGCAAGCCTGCCACCACGCCCAAACCGAATGCGCCGCCAAACCACAGCGGATTGAGCAGGCTCTTGCGGCCGCCGAGTTCGTTGATGCGGGTCTCGCACCAGGCGAGGTGGTCGGTTTCTTCGCGGGCGGCCTGCTCGAGTTCAGCACGTACCGCCTCATTCTTCGCGGTGAGCGCCTGGCCCGCATACAGCGCCTGCGCGCAGACTTCGCCTACGTGGTTGACGCGCATCAACGCCGCGGCTTTTGCGCGCTCCGATTCGCCCATGTCGGCTTCCGGGCCGGTGCCGGGATAGGGGCGCGCGGCATGCGGGCTGGCGAAGACGGTGCGCAGGCCGAGGTCGAAGGTGGTGATCAGCTGGTCGAGTCGGTTCATGGCTATTTCACGTAGTAGTTAAAGTTTGCATACGCCGCTTCGTTCACCTTGAACCACTGGAACTCGGTGTCGCGAAACTGCTTCCACGGGCGGTAGATGGCCGCGAAGTCGGGATTGATTTTCGCTTCTTCTTCGTACAGCTCGAAGGTGGCGCGGCGCGCGGCCAGCATTACGTCCTTGGGAAAGGGATGCAGCTTGACGCCCTGCCCCACCAGACGCAGCAGCGCAGGCGGGTTTCTGGCGTCGTATTGCGCAAGCATCAGCTGGTTGGCCTCGGCGGTGGCGACTTCAAACGCCTGGCGATACTGCTCGGGCAAGGCGCGCCAGCTGGTCTGGTTGACATAAAAACTCAGCTGCGGGCCGCCTTCCCACCAGCCGGGGTAGTAATAGTGCTGGGCGATCTTGTGGAAGCCGAGTTTTTCGTCGTCGTACGGCCCCACCCACTCGGCGGCATCGAGCGCGCCGCGTTCCAGCGCAGGATAGATGTCGCCGCCCGGCAGCGTCTGCGGCACCGCGCCGAGCTTTGCCATGATCTTGCCGCCGACGCCGGGGATGCGCATCTTCAGCCCTTTCAGATCGGCCAGCGACTTGATCTCCTTGCGGAACCAGCCGCCCATCTGGGTGCCGGTGTTGCCGCCGGGAAACTGCAGCACGTTGTATTTGGCATAGAGTTTACGCATTGCTTCGATGCCGCCGCCGGCGTACATCCATGCGTTCTGCTGGCGCGCCGTCAAACCGAACGGCACCGCGGTGTCGAACGCCAGCGCGAGGTTCTTGCCGACGTAGTAATAGCCCGCCGAGTGGCCGCATTCCGCAGTGCCGTTGCCGACCGCGTCGAGCACCTGCAGGCCGGGCACCAGCTCGCCACCGGCGAAGACGCGGATCTGGAATTTGCCGCCGGTGAGTGCCGCTACCCGTTTACTCAGCGTTTCCGCTGCGCCGTAAATGGTGTCGAGGCTCTTGGGGAAACTCGACGCCAGCCGCCAGCGGATGGTGGGCAGCTGGCTGGATTCGACCGGCGCTGCTTGGGTCGCACCCAGCGGCAGCAAGGCGGCGGCACCCGCACCCGTCAAAAAATCACGGCGATTAAAACGCATGGCAACTCCGGTTCGCGGGGAATAAGACACTAGGGTCTAGAATTATAAAGATACCTTCACCTGCTGCACGCATCCGATCACGTTTATGCCGTTCAATATCCGACTTGCCATGGGACTGGGCGGCGTGCCGCCTTATGACACCCATCGCGCCTATCTGTGGGAAAAGCGCCTCCACTGGCCGATGCTGGTCATGACCCTGCTGGCCATCCCGGCTTTTTATCTGGGCGAACTGGCGGCCGAACCGCACCTGAAAATACTCGGCCGCCTGCTGGACGCGGTGGTATTGCTGGCTTTCTCGGCTGAACTGCTGTTGATGCTGCGCGTATCCAGACAGCGAACCCGCTATCTGCTGCACAACTGGCTGTCGCTCGCCATCATCGTCGCCACCGCGCTGTCGTTGCTGATCGGGCATTTGCCTGGCGAGTTGTCTGCGCTGTTGCGCCTGATGCGATTTGCCCTGGCGGGCTTGCTGATCGCGCGGCTGGCGAATCAACTGCGTTCAATCACCCCGGGATCGACGCCCTATATCCTGCTGCTGGGTTTTGGTCTGATGCTGTTATCAGGCGCCGGCTTCTACTGGCTGGAGCCTACCGTACTCAGCTATTGGGACGGCGTCTGGCTCGCCTTTACCAGCGGCCTGACGGTGGGTTACGGCGACCTGACCCCCACCACCCATGCGGCGCGGCTGTTTGCCAGCCTGGTCATCGTGCTGACCTACGGCATGATGTCGCTGGTCACCGCTTCGCTTGCGGCCTTTTTCGTCGGCCAGGAAGAAAGGCGCATGCGACTGGAAATGCATCACGATCTGAAGGCGCTGCGCCAGGAAATTTCCGACTTGCGTACGCAGTTGACCGTGACACATGCGAAACAGCCGGCCGACGAAAATACAGTCAGCTGAGCCGCGCGTCACGCGTTCTCTGGCGCGCTTTGCTAAAATGCGTTTTTTCGCGTTCCGGGCTCTGCCATGTTTGCTCCTCTCCCCCTTTCCCAAACCGACCCCGACCTGTGGGCGGCGATTCAGCAAGAAGACCGTCGCCAGCAGGATCACATCGAGCTGATTGCCTCGGAGAACTACACCAGCCCGGCGGTGATGGAAGCGCAGGGCTCGCAGCTCACCAACAAATACGCCGAAGGCTACCCCGGCAAGCGCTACTACGGCGGCTGCGAATACGTGGACATCGTCGAGCAGCTGGCGATCGACCGCGTCAAGGCGCTGTTCGGCGCCGAGGCCGCCAACGTGCAGCCCAACTCCGGCTCGCAGGCCAACCAGGCGGTGTTCATGGCCTTCCTCAAGCCCGGCGACACCATCATGGGCATGAGCCTGGCCGAAGGCGGCCACCTCACCCACGGCATGGCGCTCAACATGTCGGGCAAGTGGTTCAACGTGGTGGCCTATGGCCTCAACGAAGAACAGGCCATCGACTACGACAAGATGGAAGCGCTTGCGCGCGAACATAAACCGAAGCTCATCATCGCCGGCGCATCGGCCTATTCGCTGCGCATCGATTTCGCGCGTTTCGCCAAGGTCGCCAAGGAAATCGGCGCGATTTTCATGGTCGACATGGCGCACTACGCCGGACTGATTGCCGCCGGCGTCTACCCCAACCCGGTGCCGCACGCTGACGTCGTCACCTCAACCACCCACAAGACCCTGCGCGGTCCGCGCGGCGGCATCATCCTGATGAAGGCCGAGCACGAGAAGGCGATCAACTCGGCGATCTTCCCCGGCCTGCAGGGTGGCCCGCTGATGCACGTCATCGCGGGCAAGGCCACTGCGTTCAAGGAAGCCTCGACCAAGGAATTCAAGCACTACCAGGAACAGGTGATCGACAACGCACTGGTGATGTGCAAAGTGCTGGTCGAGCGCGGCCTCGCCATCGTTTCCGGCCGCACCGAAAGCCATGTGTTTCTGGTCGATCTGCGTGCCAAGAACCTGACTGGCAAGGAAGCCGAAGCGCTGCTGGGCAGCGCCCACATCACGGTCAACAAAAATGCCATTCCCAACGACCCGCAAAAGCCTTTCGTCACCAGCGGCATCCGCATCGGCACCCCAGCGATGACCACGCGCGGCTTCAAGGAACTCGAAGCCGAACAACTCGCCCATCTGATCGCCGACGTGCTCGACGCACCGAATGACGCAGCGGTGGTAACG
>JAAPAA010000014.1 GCA_012274165.1 Thiobacillaceae bacterium | reverse complement strand
GCACTATCTGACTGCTGTGCATCAGGACGCGACTCGGGTCCAGGTTGTCTTGACCAAGCCGCCGCGACCGAGCGTTCTTGAGGGAAAGCTCGGTGACCTTGGCTGGCGAACCACTGACCTTGAAGCTACGGACCACGCCTTCAACAGCCTGGTGCGCTCAGCGCAGCGACGGGTCGTCGTGATGACGCCCTTCTTCGACGAGCGCGGCGCAGCCTGGATTCAGGAACTCTTCGGTTTTGTCTCGGCAGGGGTAGAGCGCTTCCTGATTCTCCGCAGCCTGGAAGACTCGTCAAAGCGCGACTATCCCACCGGCTTCACGGCCATCCAGCCGTGGCTCGCAGCGCAGCAAGTGAAGGTTTTTAACTACTCCATCCCGCGTTCTTCCGGCTTCGGGCGGGAGACCTTTCATGCGAAGGTGGTCGTCGCTGACCGCCGTCACGCCTACGTTGGGTCGTCCAATGTCACGGCCGCGTCTCTGGACCACTCGATGGAGATGGGCGTGACGCTCGAAGGCAAGGCTGTCGCAGAAGTCGCTGAGGTCATCGACGCGGTGCTGCTGGCATCCACTAGGGTGCTCTGACCTCAGTGGTCGCCACCATTGCAGCACTGCAGTTGTTTCGCCTTGGTCTGGGTCAAGAGCCACAGTGGGTTCTCTAACTTCGCGAATGGGGACTGGTTCTGCCCGAATTTTCGGTGCGGCATCCTGCATCTTGCCGAGGCCCGGGGAGGCTGGCGAATCGCGCGCCGCGGTCTTCTTGTCGGCAAAGAGGCGCGAACCACAAACGCGACGACATTCTTGAAGGAACTTCCTCATGCCGTTGTCAGCTACGCTGACGAGCTACAACACGATGAACGGTACTGGAACCTGTTCAAGAAGAAGATTAGGCAGGTCGTGAGGGACTGCGCGCCTTGACATCCTGTCGCGGCTCAGATGCACAATCTGGGCATGCCGAACATCGCTACCGCCCTCCGGGCAGAGATTGCTCGCGTCGCGCGTAAGGAACTGCGCGGTGAGACCGAGAGCCTCAAGAAGTCACTCTCAAGCCAGCGCACTGAAATCGTTGCACTGAAGCGCCGCATTCAGGAACTGGAGAAGCTGGTCAGGCGCGCCGTCCGCGCACAGGTCGACAGCGCACCAAAGGTTCAAGCTTCAAGCGATGAGGCCGGAGACGGCGCGCAAGCTTCTGACTTCAGATTCCGCGCGAAGGGCATGGCCAGCAACAGGGCGCGGCTCGGCCTCTCGGCCGCAGACTTTGGCCTGCTCGTTGGCGCAACGGGTCAGTCGGTATATGCCTGGGAAGCGGGCAAGTCGAAGCCCCGGGCCAACGCACTCGCGGCCATCGCCTCGCTCAGGGGCATAGGCAAGAAGGAAGCCGCTGCGCGCTTGGCCACCGCAAAGGGCTCCGCATAGTGGCGACACGATGAAAGTGGTGTGCCTTGGCTGGGGCTCGCTCATCAAGAGGCCCGGCGAGCTTCGTCTTGCCGGAGAGTGGCAGCAGGGTGGCCCCGCATTGCCAGTTGAGTTCGCCAGGACATCTCGGAACGGCCGGCTGACCCTGGTTCTGACGCCGGGAGTGCCTCTAGTTCCCACGTTCTGGGTCGAGTTGAACTACGCCACGGCCGAGAGCGCCAAGGTCGCGCTTGCCGAGCGTGAAGACTGCAAGTTGCTAGCAATAGGTCTATGGCCTGGCCCGGCACCTCGGCATGCGGTCGGCGCAGACCTCATAGCGGCTTGGGCGCAAGAGAAGGGCTTGGACGCGGTGGTTTGGACAGCTCTTCGACCGAAGTTTCAAGGGCAGAGCGTCGCACCCGAGTCCGCTGAGGCCGCTGTTGCTTACCTGCAGGGGCTCGGACCTGAAGCCACTGCAGCCGCGCGTGAATATGTGGCCACTGCTCCCGCATGCGTGAGGACTCCCTTCCGGGCTGCGTTTGAGGAGCAGCTCGGCTGGCGCCAGAGCAAGTAGGGTGGCCCGGCTACAAAGGTCGGGCTGCCCGTCGCTTGTCTGAAGCCAACGCCCTGCTGCAGGACCGGGTCAATTGCCCGCTTCAACCTCAGCGTCTTACTCCTCGGTGTCGGACCCCTCGCCCATCCACCTGAGCTGAGCACGCCCCACGGTGAGCTGGCGGGCGCCGAACAGCATCCTGCCGAAGCGTTCAACGTCCAGGATTGCGTCCACCTCGACCTCGTGGCCCCAGTAGACGCGGTCCTCGTCCTGGCTCACCGTGACCAGGCCGCTGAACTCAGCATGAATGTCATCAGAGCTCTCGGCGTCAAAGTCGTTCCAGAGCGGCATCTCAAGATTGGCCATCGGTAACGTGCCGTTGGTCATCGCCACTTCAGAGTTGACGGCGTCGTTCAGCGGCGCCTGCACGTCCACGAACTCCTGCAGAGCTATCAGGTAGCTCTCAAGGTTTCGATAGACAGTGGCATCGTCGTAGCGCGCCCGCAGGACCTCAAAGATTGGCTTAGCGAGTTCGACTTCGACGTGACCGAGGTCTGCAGCACGTTTGCCCAGCCGCTCGGTATCGATGACGATGTCGTGCGCCTCGTCCAGTCCGGGGTCATCGCCCGAGCTCTGGTATGACGCAAGGTTGTTGTGGCCAAGTGCAGCTGAGACCAGCTGCTGGGCATGGCCAGCAGACAACTGATGTCCTTGAGCGGCGAGCGCTTGGCGGACGGCGAAGGCAATGGCGGATAGGTTCACCATGGTGGTTCTCCAAAGTTCGCGCGGGGCCTCGAGCGTTTCCGGCCCTGCGCGTGCGAGAACTCACTGGTGCACAGGGAAGGGGTGAAGCTAACCTTGCCCTTTTTGAGTCGCTCGAAACTCTGGCGGGCGCCGTGACGCCAATGTAGCACCGGGTCGCCGGAGACGGCAAGGCCAACTGCGGGCAGGTGGGCAACCTGTCTTCGAGCTGCACCTTGGTCGACGCCGGTCAGGCTTCGGCGGACTGCCGTTGAGCGTGGCCACG
>JAAPAA010000153.1 GCA_012274165.1 Thiobacillaceae bacterium | reverse complement strand
GGATATCCATGTTCTCCTTGATCAGCTGCATCGGCACGTGGCCGGGGCCTTCGATCATCACCTGCACGTCGTGCTTCCACGCCACCTGCGTCAGCTCGCCCAGGGTTTTGAGCTCACCTAGTTGTGCGTCGTCGTTGGCGTCGTAGATCGAGCCTGGACGCAGGCCATCGCCGAGGCTGAAGGCCACGTCGTAGGCCTTCATGATTTCACAGATGTCTTCGAAGTGGGTGTAGAGGAACGATTCCTTGTGATGCGCGAGGCACCACTTGGCCATGATCGAGCCGCCGCGCGAGACGATGCCGGTCATGCGGTTGGCGGTCAGCGGCACGTAGCGCAGCAGCACGCCGGCGTGGATGGTGAAATAGTCGACGCCCTGCTCGGCCTGCTCGATCAGGGTGTCGCGGAACATTTCCCAGGTCAGGTCTTCGGCCTTGCCGTCGACCTTTTCCAGCGCCTGATAGATCGGCACGGTGCCGATCGGCACCGGGCTGTTGCGGATGATCCACTCGCGGGTTTCATGAATATTCTTGCCGGTGGAGAGATCCATCACGGTGTCGCCGCCCCAGCGGATCGCCCAGGTCATTTTCTCGACTTCTTCCTGGATCGAAGAACCAAGCGCCGAGTTGCCGATGTTGGCGTTGATCTTCACCAGGAAATTGCGGCCGATGATCATCGGCTCGGATTCGGGGTGGTTGATGTTGTTGGGGATGATGGCGCGGCCGCGCGCGATTTCGCTGCGCACGAACTCGGGCGTGATTTCGTTCTGCAGGCTGGCGCCGAAGTGCTGCCCCGGATGCTGGCGGTTCATCATCGCGGCGAGCTTCTCGCCCAGCGGGCCGGTCTGCTTGAGCGATTCCAGATACGCCACGCGGTTGTTGTTCTCGCGGATGGCGATGAATTCCATCTCCGGGGTAATGATGCCCTTGCGCGCATAGTGCATCTGCGTCACGTTCATGCCCGCCCTGGCGCGGCGCGGCGTGCGCGCGAGTTCGGGGAAACGCATGCCGGCCAGCTCGGGATTGGCAGCTTGCTGGCGGCCATATTCCGAACTCAGATCACCCAGCACCTCGGTGTCGCCGCGTGATTCAATCCAACGCGTGCGCAGCGCGGGCAAACCCTTGCGGATGTCGATGCTGGCGGCCGGGTCGCTGTAGGGGCCCGAGCAGTCGTAGACAAAAATCGCCGGGTTCTTTTCGCCGCCGAGGTTGGTGGGCGTGTCGTCCTGGCTGATTTCACGCATCGGCACGCGGATGTCGGGCGTGCTGCCCTCGACGTAAATCTTGCGCGAATTGGGCAAGGGCTGAACGGCGAGCGCATCGACGTGTGCGTCGGCTGCAAGAAACTTGGGGATGGCATTCATGGTGCGCTCCAGATAAGGCAGGAGGCTGTGTGCAGCCTCGCTGGTAAAAAATAAGCGAAGCCGACTATCGGCCTCCCTACGTCGGTGTCAACCGCATCAGGTTCAAAGGGTATGTCTCACTCCAAGCTGCAGACCGTCCAGCTGGAGACCCCTGGCGAGCGGTCCAAGTTAGCCGAAATGTGGAATAATTGCAAGGCAAGTCCCCATCTAACTTATTGATATTCAAGGGCACACATGGACATTGAGCAGGTGCGCTACAACATGGTGGAACAGCAAATCCGCCCTTGGGACGTGCTGAATCAGGACGTGCTCAATCTGCTGTTCAAGCTTCGCCGTGAAGACTTCGTACCCGAAGCGCACCGCGCACTGGCCTTTGTCGACATGGAAATCCCGCTCGGCCACGGCCAGACGATGTGGACCCCCAAGCTTGAAGCGCGGGTGATCCAGGAACTGGCGATCCGCCCCACCGACCGGGTGCTGGAAATCGGCACCGGCAGCGGCTACCTCACCGCGTTGCTGGCGGTGAACGCCGCCGAAGTGGTGTCGGTGGAAATCGACCCGGCGTTTTCCGCTGCCGCCGAACACAAATTGCACGCCCACGGTATCCAGAATGCCACCCTGCACGTCGGCGACGCGGCACGCGACTGGCCGGACGAACAGGATTTCGATGTCATCGTGTTGACCAGTTCGACGCCGCTGCTGTCGGGCGCGTTTCGCAACCGCCTGCGGACAGGCGGGCGGCTGTTCGCCATCACCGGCGTTGCGCCCGTAATGCAGGCGCAGCTCATCACCTGCACCGCGCCCGGCGCATTCCGCAGCGTGACGCTGTTTGAAACCTGCGTGACCGAACTGGTGAACGCCCCGCAACCCACTGCATTCGTGTTCTGAACATGCGTCAATTCCGGCCCATCGAACTCGCCGCGTATTTGCAGACCGGCCACACCCCGGTGCTGCTCGATGTGCGCGAACACTGGGAAGATGCGCTGTGCCGAATTCCCGGGGCCGTGCTGATTCCGATGGGCGAATTGCCCGCGCGCATCCAGGAATTGAACCCGGACGCCGAAACCGTGGTCATCTGCCATCATGGCGTACGCAGTTACCATGCAGCACGCTATCTGGAGTCGCTCGGTTTTGGCGATGTCGTCAATCTATCGGGCGGCGTGGCCGCCTGGGCCGATGAAGTTGATCCGGCCATGCCACGTTATTGACGCTTTTTGACTGGAATCACATGCAACTCAAACCTCTTATTCTTGCACTGGGCATCGCGCTCAGCCCGGCTTCGCAGGCGGCCAACCTTGGCGACATCTACCGCGAAGCACTGGCGAACGATACCCAATATGCCGCTGCCCGCGCCGCCTACCAGGCCGGGCTGGAAGCGCTGCCACAGGCGCGCGCGGCGCTGTTGCCGAATGTGAATGCCGACGGCAACGCGCGCTATAACGACGTCCGCACCAGCCTGCCCAATGGCGACACCAGTAGCGGCAATAGCGCGCTCGGCATCAGCGCCACGCAACCGCTCTACGACAAGGCAAGCTCGGTGCTGGTCGATCAGGCCGAAGAGCAGGTCAAAATCGTCGGCAAGCAACTGGAACTCGCGGGGCAGGATCTGATTCTGCGCACCGCGCGTGCCTATTTCGATGTATTGCAGGCGCAGGACAACATCATCCTCATCCGCTCGCAAAAGGCCGCCATCACCGAAGAACTGGCCGCCGCCAAGCGCAATTTCGAAGTCGGCACCGCCACCATCCTCGACACCCAGGAAGCCCAGGCGCGCTTCGACCTCACTACCTCGCAGGAAATTGCCGAAGAGAACGCGCTCAACATCCGCCTGCGCGCACTGGAACGGATTATCGGCAAACCCCCGGCTGCGCTGGACACGCTGGCCGATAAAACCGAGCAGGCCGCGCTGATCGATCCGATCATTCGCAAGCTGTCCGAAGCCCACGCCATGGATGAATGGGCCGCGCGTGCCGAAGAAGGCAATTTGAATGTGGCAATCCAGCGTTACACCAAGACCATCGCCGACCAGCAAATCGAACTCAGCCGGGCGGGGCATTATCCAACGGTGGATGCCGTCGCAAGCTACCGATACGGCAGGAACCAGAGCCTGGGCGTCACCCTCGCCGACATCAACACCGCACTGGTCGGGGTCGAATTCAATCTGCCGATCTACCAGGGCGGACTCGTCAATTCGCGCGTGCGCCAGGCTGTCGCCAATCAGGAAAAAGCGCGCGAAGACCTCAACACCGCGCTGCGCGAAGCCACCCTGAATGCACGCCAGGCCTATCTCAACACGACCAGCGCCGATGCCCAGGTGCAGGCGCTGGAGCGGTCGGTTGCATCGACCAAACTGCAACTCGAATCCACCCGGCTCGGCGTGCAGGTTGGCGTGCGCACCAGTCTGGACGTGCTGAATGCGCAGCAGCAGGTGTTTTCAGCCGAGCAGCGCCTGGCCACCGCGCGCTATGACTTCTTTCTGGCCGGGCTGAGCCTCAAGGCGGCAGTCGGCACGCTCACGGCTGACGACCTGACCACGATCGACAAGGTGTTGCGCCCGTCAACAGCGACGCAATAAGACCCCCAAGCACACAGGCACCCGACAGCCTACGGTTTGGGCATTTATGCCCCCAACGGGGGTACAAGCCCAGCCACCCGCGCCGCCGCGCCGCGATGGCGCGCGGCGAAGGCCAGGCCGGCCTCACCCATGCGGGTTCGCTCCAACGCATCGGCCAGCAGCTTTAACGCATTCGTCATCAAGTCTGCAGCGTCGCTTGCCCGCAGCGCCGCGCCCGCCTCGATCGCCAGCCGGGTCGCTTCCTCGAAATTGAACGTGTGCGGCCCCACCAGCACCGGCCGTCCCACGCTCGCCGCCTCGATCAGGTTTTGCCCGCCCAGCGGCTGCAGACTGCCGCCAACAAAAGCCACATCGCACGCCGCGTAATAGGCAAACAGCTCACCGAGGCTGTCGCCGAGCAGCACCCGCGTATCAGCCGCCAGCGCTGTTCCATCGCTGCGGCGCTGATACGGCAAACCCGCCGCCGCAATCAGCCCGGCCACTTCGTCGAAGCGCTGCGGATGGCGCGGCACCAGCACCAGCAACACGTTGGCTGGCGCGGCGTCGGCAAAGGCGCGCAGCAGCAGGGCCTCCTCGCCTTCACGCGTGCTCGCGGCGAGCAACACCGGCCGGCCGCCCCAACCCGCTTTCCACCCGGCACCACGTTCGAGCTGTTCGGAAGGCGGCGCGATATCGAATTTGAGATTGCCGGTGACGTGCGTGGCGCGTGCGCCCAGCTCTTCCAGCCGTGCCGCATCGGCCCCGGTCTGCGCAGCAACGACCGTGATCCGTTGCAGACACGCACGCACCAGCGCCGGCAAGCGCGCATAGCCACGCGCCGAGCGTTCCGACAGCCGCGCATTCGCCAGCATCAGCGGCACGCCCGCACGCGCAGCCGCATGAATCAGATTCGGCCACAGCTCGGTTTCCATCAGGATGCCGACGCGCGGCTGCGCGCGGCGCACGAAGCGGCGCATCAGCCAGGCGTAGTCGTAGGGCAAATAAACGATGCGGGCGAAGCTGCCGTACAGCGACTCGGCAGTGGCGCGCCCGGTCGGCGTCATGCAGCTGAGCAGCACCGGCACACCGGGATGCGCGTCACGCAGCGCAGTAATCAAGGGTTGCGCCGCGCGCATCTCGCCGACCGACACCGCATGAATCCACAGCGCGCCAACCGGCACCGTGCCCAAGCCCAGACGTTCGTTCCAGTGCCGCAGATAGCCGCGCTCGCGCCGCCCGCGCCACAGCAGCCGCAGCGGAATCATCGGCGCAGCCAGCAGCAAAGCCAGCCGGTAGAGACTCCAGTCGAGGATCAGGCGCAAATTGGGCATCGGCGGATTGTAAGCGGGGCAGTGCCTGTGCCCATAGCCGCAAACGCGGGGTGCTAGAATCGACGCCACTTTTGGAGACTAAATAATGAAAATCCTGCTCACCGGCGCAGCCGGGTTTATTGGCATGCACATTGCACAAATCCTGTTGAAACGCGGCGACGAAGTGGTCGGCATCGACAGCCTCAACGATTACTACGACCCCGCATTGAAGCTGGCGCGACTGGAGCAGCTCAAGCCCTACCCCAACTTCCGCTTCCTCAAGGTCGACATCTCCGACCGCATGGTGATGGAAGACCTGTTCGCAGAAGGCCACTTCGACGCCGTCATCAACCTCGCCGCGCAGGCCGGCGTGCGCTACTCGCTGAAGAATCCGCACGCCTACGTGCAGTCCAACATCGTCGGCTTCGCCAATCTGCTCGAAGGCTGCCGCCACCACGGCGTCAAGCACTTCGTCTACGCCAGTTCGTCGAGCGTGTACGGCGCCAACACCAAGATTCCGTTCTCCACCCACGACCCGGTCAACCACCCGGTGAGCCTCTATGCCGCCAGCAAGAAGGCCAACGAGCTGATGGCGCACACCTACTCGCACCTCTACGGCCTGCCCACCACCGGCCTGCGCTACTTCACTGTCTACGGCCCGTGGGGCCGGCCCGACATGTCGCCGTGGCTGTTCACCAGCGCCATTCTCGAAGGTCGCACCATCGACGTCTTCAACCACGGCGACATGATGCGCGACTTCACCTACATCGACGACATCGCCGACGGCACCGTCAAAGTGCTCGACCGCATCCCGCAGGGCAACCCCGATTTCGACCACAAGAACCCCGACCCGGCATCGAGCCACGCCCCCTACCGCGTCTACAACATCGGCAACCACACCCCGGTGCAGCTGATGGACTTCATCGGCACCATCGAAGCCGCCCTCGGCCAGACCGCGAAGAAGAACTTCCTGCCGATGCAGGATGGCGACGTGCAGGCGACCTACGCGG
>JAAPAA010000152.1 GCA_012274165.1 Thiobacillaceae bacterium | reverse complement strand
GTCATAGCTATGCTGCAGTGAAGGTTGACTGTTTTGAATGTCATTCCACCAAGCCGCAAGGTTCGATGGCGATGCATCCGCTAAGCGCTGAGACGGCGCACTACAAGCACCAGTTGGCAGCACAAGCGAACAGCAAGGTGAGTGTAGAAGAGATGGCCAAGGTTGCCCAATGAGCGAACTGAAATCGATGTGTGAAACATCCCCCGACTCGGCAACGCCCGATTCACCCGAGCGTCGTCGTTTTGTTGGCGCTGCTGCGGCGACCGCGGCAGGGTTGACGATTGCTCCCGGTGTGATGCTGTATGGCGTGGCGCACGGCCGTTCCGAAGACCAAGCGGCCAGCAGCGCGGTTCGCTGGGGCATGCTGGTCGATGCGTCCAAGTGTGCAACCGGCTGTGACGATTGCGTGACCGCTTGCAGCACTTAAAACGGCTGGACGCCAGTGGCAGAAAGTCAGCACAAGAAACAGGCGCCACAGTGGATTCGCAAACTGGAACTGCAAGATCCCCTGACGCAGATGGAAACCAATTTGCCGATGATGTGCCAGCATTGCGATGAAGCGCCCTGCGTGGACGTGTGTCCGACGGGTGCTTCGTTCAAGCGGGCTGATGGCATTGTTCTGGTCAACCGTCACACCTGTATCGGCTGCCGTTACTGCATGATGGCATGTCCCTACAAGGCCCGTTCGCTGGTGCACGAGCCGCTGAACGATACGCAGAAGGCGGATGTGCCGCGCGGCATGGGATGCGTCGAGTCCTGCACCCTGTGCGTGCAGAAAATCGATCGTGGCGATGGCAATACTGCCTGTGCAGAAGCCTGTACGGCTGCAGGACACAACGCCTTGCTGTTTGGCGACATGAATGACCCTGAAAGCGAGATATCAAAGCGTTTGCGCGAACTGCCGACCAAGCAGGTACGTGCCGATCTGAATCTCAATCTCGGCGTTCGCTATCACGGAATCTAAATCAACATGGCAAGCATCACTTTCCGCGAAGTAGAAGGCAGCAGCATGAAGTACTGGCTGCTGTTTGGAGGACTCTGTCTTTTCGTCTTGTTTGGCGCATTGGCCTGGAATTACATGCACCACCACGGTCACGTTGTGACCGGTATGGACAACCAGATTGTCTGGGGCTTGCCGCACGTATTTGCGGTATTCCTGATCGTGGCTGCCTCGGGAGCGCTCAACGTCGCCTCGATCGCTTCGGTATTCAACCAGAAGATGTACAAACCGCTGGCGCCGCTTTCAGCGGTTCTGGCGTTGGCGCTGATGCTGGGCGGCCTGCTGGTGCTGGTGCTCGACCTGGGACGTTCCGACCGCCTGATTGTGGCGATGACGAATTTCAACTTCAAGTCAATGTTCACCTGGAACGTTTTCCTCTATTCCGGTTTCTTCGGCCTGGTTGGCGTCTATCTGTGGACGATGCTGGATCGCTCCGTCGGAGCTTACTCGAAGGCTGCAGGTACGGCTGCCTTTATCTGGCGGCTGATTCTGACGACAGGTACGGGTTCGCTGTTTGGCTTCCTGATCGCGCGTGAGTTGTATGGCACATCGATGCTGGCGCCTATGTTCATCATCATGTCGTTTGCTTATGGCCTGGCGGTTTACTTGATGGTGCTGGCTGCAGCGTACGCCTGGACGGGCCGGGCGCTTGGTGACGCTGTCATGTTGCGGCTCAAAAGCCTGCTGGCAGTATTTGTGGCGGCTGTGCTTTACTTCACGGTGGTGTATCACCTGACCAACCTCTACTTCGCCAAGATGGAAGGCGTTGAAGCCTTCATCCTGCGTGATGGCGGAATCTTTACCACGCTATTTTGGGTAGGGCAGATCGTGGTTGGGTGTGTGGTTCCCCTGCTGATTTTGTTGACGAGCCTGGGCAAGAACCGCACATGGATCATGATCGCATGTGCACTGATTGTGCTGGGTGGGATCGCGCAGATGTATGTCACCATCATCGGCGCTCAGGCATTTCCGCTAGACATGTTTCCGGGCCTGGCTGTAAAGAGCAGTTTTGCTGACGGTGAGATACATAGCTACGCACCTAGCATTCCTGAGTTTTTCCTGGGTTTGGGCGGGGTCGCGATTGCCCTGCTGGCGACCACATTCGGGGTTAAGGTTCTGCGCCTGCTGCCAGCCAATCTGGACGATGCGACGGTCGCCAAACTGGAACACTGATACATAAACCTGCCGGGCGTGAGTTCGGCAGGTGAGTGGCCATCATGAACCAGCACATTACGCACAACGAAGGATTCAAACGCGGGGCTTCTATGCCCCGCGTCTTTATTTCCGCTGCTCACAAATCCTCCGGTAAGACCACGCTTACCCTGGGATTGTGTGCTGCGCTGCATGCGCGGGGACACCAAGTGCAACCCTTCAAAAAGGGTCCTGACTATATCGACCCGCTATGGCTGGGCATGGCGGCCGAGCGCCCCTGCTATAACCTCGATTTTCACATGATGACGCGCGATGAAATCGAGCAGCAATTTGCTCAAGTCGCGAGCGACGCACGCATCAGCCTGATTGAGGGTAATAAAGGCTTGTATGACGGCCTCGATCTTGAAGGCAGCAACAGCAATGCCGCGCTTGCCAAATTGCTGGATGCGCCGGTGGTGCTGGTCATTGATGCGCGCGGCATGACGCGCGGAGTGGCGCCGCTGATTTTGGGCTATCAGGCGTTTGATCCGGATATCCGCATCGCCGGGGTGATACTCAATAACCTGGGTGGCAGCCGACACGAATCGAAACTGCGCGCCGTGATTGAGCATTACACCGACGTCGAAGTAATAGGCGCGGTGCAGCACGATGTCAGCATGCAGATTGCCGAACGCCATCTCGGCTTGGTCCCTGCCAATGAGCAGGATGCTGCTCGCTTGCGGATTCAACATGTGGGTGAACGCGTGGCTGAGCAGGTTGACCTGGCGCGTATTGTGGCGATAGCCGACAGTGCGCCGGATTGCCATCCCTATCCATCGCGCCCGACAGACGTGCCGGTGCCATCCGAGCCGGTACGCATCGGCATTGCGCACGATCAGGCGTTCGGTTTTTACTACAGCGAAGACCTCGATAGCCTGCGTGAAGAAAACGTGGAGTTGGTCAATATCGACACGCTTCATGCGCCTGATCTACCGACGCTGGATGGACTGATCATTGGCGGTGGCTTCCCCGAAATGTTCATGACCGAACTTGAGGCCAACTCTTCGCTGCGCATGCAGATACGTGCAGCGATAGAAGCCGGTTTACCCACCTATGCCGAGTGTGGCGGGCTCATGTATTTGTCGAAGAGCCTGAATTGGCAGGGACAGACGCGGCAGATGGTCGGACTGGTTCCGGGCGACACGGTGATGCATGAACGTCCGGTCGGCCGCGGTTATGCCAACCTGCTGCCGACTGGCAATGACCGCTGGCAGGAGTCCGACAGTATTCCCGCGCACGAATTTCATTATTCAAGCTTGGAAAACCTGCCTGCTGACTCCATATACGCCTACAAGGTGCAACGCGGGCATGGCATCGATGGGCAACATGACGGTTATCAATTGCACAATCTGCTGGCAGGTTATGTGCATCGTCGTGGCTCCGGCGCACGTGGATGGATTGCCCCATTTCTCAAACAGGTTCGCGCGCATAAGGCGCTAGCATCCACTTAATACCGAGGTATACCCATGATTAAAATTACCGACAGCGCCGCCGCGCAGATTCGAGTTGCCAACAATAACCCCGACGTGTTCGATATGATCCTGCGCGTCGCCGCTTACCAGGAGGACGATGGTGGTGTGAACTACGGCATGGGGTTCGATCAGGAGCGCGAGGCAGACGAACACCTGGTTATAAACGGCATTGAAGTGCTGATTGCCGCTTCCAGCACGCCCTACCTGCAGGGCGTGACACTCGACTTCGTCGAGATGACCCCGGGTGATTTGCGCTTTATTTTCATTCCGCCCTATTCCGTAGAACCGGAAGCCGATAGCGCGCCCACCGAGTAACTCTTATGAACTATCTGCCGATTTTCCTCGACCTACGCGACCGCCATTGTCTGGTGGTGGGCGGATCTGAAACGGCCGCGCGCAAGGCTGAATTACTACTGCGCGCCGGTGCTCGCGTCGATGTCGTTGCACCTGCCCTGCATGAAGGCTTTGAACGATTGCCGCATGTCGAGCATGTGTCCCGTGTAGCCGATGCATTCAGCTACGAACTGCTTGAGGGCAAGGACTTGGTGATCGTGGTTGATGACGATGTTGCAGCAGCCAAGCGCATTTCCGACGCTGCGCGTGCGCGCCATATCCCGGTTAACGTTGCCGACAAGCCTGCGCTGTGCAGTTTCATCCTGCCTTCGATCATTGATCGCTCGCCGATCATGGTCGCGGTTTCCAGCGGCGGCGAGTCGCCCGTGCTTGCGCGCATGTTGCGTGCGCGGCTGGAAACCATGATTCCAGCCGCCTATGGCCGCCTGAGCGCGCTGGGGGGGCGCTACAAGGATCGTGTACGCGCTGCCCTCAAGCCCGAGCAGCGTCGCGCATTCTGGGAAAAGGTTTTTCTTTCACCCGTTGCGGAAATGGTGTTTTCCGGGCGTGACGTTGAAGCTGAGAAACGGCTGGAGGAGATGATCCAGAATGCCGGCACCGACGAAGGCAATCATGGCGAGGTTTATCTGGTGGGTGCGGGTCCTGGCAATCCCGATTTGCTTACCTTCCGCGCGTTACGGCTGATGCAACAGGCTGACGTCATTGTGCACGACCGCCTGGTTTCGCAGCCGATTCTGGATATGTGCCGCCGCGACGCCGAGCGCATCTACGTCGGCAAGGAGCGCGATGATCACGCTGTACCGCAAGAAGAGATCAACATGATGCTGGTGCGCCTGGCCAAGGAAGGCAAGCGTACGCTGCGCCTCAAGGGTGGCGACCCCTTCATCTTCGGGCGCGGCGGTGAGGAAATTGAAACCCTGGTCGAACATGGCGTGCCGTTCCAGGTCGTGCCTGGCATCACAGCAGCGGCAGGGGTGGCGTCGT
>JAAPAA010000151.1 GCA_012274165.1 Thiobacillaceae bacterium | reverse complement strand
GCCCAGGACAGCTTGACTCGATAGCGGTAGGACTTGACCGCGCTGTTGTCAAGCCACGGCACCAAGAACAGCACCGCGATCGCCGCGAACATCACCAGCACACCCCACAGCTTGATTGCGAAGAACGAGGGCACCACGCGCAGCATCGCGTAGTAAGGGGTGAAGTACCACACCGGCTTGATGTGCTCCGGGGTCACCAGCGGGTTGGCGACGGTGAAGTTGTCGTGCTCGAGGAACCAGCCGCCGAACGTCGGCGCGAAGAAGATGATGAAGGCGGCGATGATCAGGAAGAAGCCGACCCCGAACAGGTCCTTGACCGTGTAGTACGGGTGGAACGGAATGCCGTCGGCGGGCTTGCTGGCATCCCAGCGGTTGCCCTTCGGACCCTTCTTGATGTCCACGCCATCGGGGTTGTTGGAACCCACTTCGTGCAGCGCGCCCAGGTGCAGGACCACCAGCAGCAACAGTACCAGCGGCAGCGCGATGACATGCAGCGCGAAGAAACGGTTGAGGGTCGCGTCGCCGGGGTTGAAGTCGCCCATGATCCACTGGGTCAAGCCATTGCCGATCACCGGGATCGCGCCGAACAGCGAGATGATCACCTTCGCGCCCCAGTAGGACATCTGGCCCCATGGCAGCACATAGCCCATGAATGCCTCGGCCATCAACACCAGGTAGATCACCATCCCCAGCAGCCAGACCAGCTCGCGCGGCTTCTGGTAGCTCCCGTACATCAACCCGCGGAACATGTGCAGGTAGATGACGATGAAGAACAGCGATGCGCCGGTGCTGTGCATGTAGCGGGTCAGCCAGCCCCAGTCCACATCGCGCATGATGTATTCGACCGACGCGAACGCTTCCGCCGCGCTCGGCTTGAAATGCATGGTCAGGAAGATGCCGGTGACGATCTGGTTGACCAGCACCAGCATGGCCAGCGAACCCATGTAGTACCAGAAGTTGAAATTCTTCGGCGCGTAGTACTCGGTCATGTGCTTGCGATACATCGGCATCATGCCGGGTGCGCGCGCGTTGACCCAGTCCGTCACCGTGTTGGCCACGTCGGTTGCGGTACGAGTGATGATGTTCGCCATGGCTTACGCGGCTCCCGTGCTTTTCGAGGACGCGGGATCGACGCCGATGACCACGGTGTTGTCGTTCTCGAAGTGGTACGGCGGCACCGGCAGGTTGGCCGGGGCCGGTTGCCCCTTCAGCACGCGGCCGGCGAGGTCGTAGCGCGATTTGTGGCACGGGCAGAAATAGCCACCCTTCCAGTCGGGATCGAACGGTTCCGGCTTGACGTCCGGCAATCGCTCCGGGGCGCAGCCAAGGTGGGTGCACACGCCCACCAGCACCGCGATCTCCGGCTTGATCGAGCGGGTCGGGTTCTGAGCGTAGGCCGGTTGCTGGTCGACGTTGGTCGAATTCGGATCGGCCAACGTGCCGTCGAGCGTCTTCATCACGTCCAGCATGGCCTGCGTGCGCCGGGCGATGTAGATCGGCTGGCCGCGCCAGTTGATCACCATCTGCGACGCATCCGGAAGCGCACTGATGTCCACGGTCACCGGCGCACCGGCGAAACGCGCCCGCGCACTGGGGCTCCAGGACTTGATGAAAGGCACCGCGGCGAACCCGGCTCCGACCGCACCGACCACTGCCGTGGTCGCCGTCAGGAACCTGCGCCGGCCGGTGTCGACCTCTTCGTTGGCCATCCCGCACTCCGAAAAATAAATCGATAACAGACTGCGGACCGCCAAACCACGCTCACGCACGGGGACATGCCGCAAAGACGGGGAAGTGTAACGGAAGCCTTAACGAACCGACAATCGACCCAAGCGCGGAATGCCCGCCTCAGCGCGCCGCCAGGGTCCCGCGATAGCGCTCCGCAAGCACCCCGACCCGCTGCACATAGCGCTGGGTCTCGCTGTACGGGGGTACGCCGTTGTACTTGTCGACTGCCCCTTCGCCTGCGTTGTAGCCTGCGGCGGCCAGGGCCAGGTTGCCGTTGAAGCGCTTGAGCAGCCATGCCAGGTACTTCACGCCACCACTGATGTTCTGGGTCGCGTCGAATGCATCGCTTACCCCGAACCGGCGCGCCGTGGCCGGCATCAGCTGCATCAGGCCCTGCGCCCCCACCCGTGACAACGCGTTGGGGTTGAACGCGGATTCCGCATGAATGATGGCGCGGACGATGGCCTCGTCGACCCCTTGGGCGCGCGCTGCTGCGGCGATTTCAGCCTGGTAGGCGGCGGTGTTCAGGCGCACGCTGGAAAAACTGACGCCCGGCTTGGCGCTGCACGCGTAGCAGGTTTCCATGTAGCTGTACGCGATCGTTCGCAGACCGCTGATACCGGCGGCACCTTTCGGGCGAGCGGTGGTGTAGGTACGAATCCCGTCCTTCACGTAGGAGTACACCTGCCCGCGGATCAGGCGAGGACCCGTGACGCTCGCGGCGGCGGGTACAGGCGTTGCGGCGACAGCCGTGGATCGGTTAACAGGAATGGTGGCGGTGACCGGCGAGCCCGCGATCGTGGCCGGGGGCGTTGCACTGCCGACGGCCGCAGCCTTCGGTGGGGATACCGTGGCCGCGCGCATCCTGGGTTTGCCGCGCTGTGCCTTGTAGCTGCCGACCAGCTTGCAGCTGGCACCACCGACACGCTTGTTGGAGTACGTGGTGCTGCCATCACCCGTGTCGCAGCGGTAGACATTGCCGGCGATGGCGTTCGTCGCCGGCAGTGCCAGCAACGAGCAACCCAGCAACAGGAATGTGACGACCCCCTTCATGGGCGCAGTCTCGCGCCTTCACGCCATCATTACAAGTCCTTGATTTTTCGATGCCTATTCACAATCCAACGGCGCCAACAACTTGCCTGATACCGGAAGCCGGCATCCGAAACGCGGCCGTGGCTCTGCTAAGCTCGCGCGCACCCTGACCCGGCCCGGATTCAGCACCGCGCCCCGGAGACATGCATGACCAGCGAAACTCTGGACGCCGCGCCTGCGCCGTCCACATGGCACGCCCTGCACCCTGCAGGGAAACGAAAAAAACTTTTCATCGAGACCCACGGGTGTCAGATGAACGAGTACGACTCGGCGAAAATGGCCGACGTCCTGGCCGCGTCCGATGGGATGGAGCTGACCACGATTCCGGAAGAAGCCGACGTGATCCTGGTCAATACCTGCTCGATCCGTGAAAAAGCGCAGGAAAAGGTCTTCAGCCAGATCGGTCGCTGGAAATCGCTGAGCAGGAATGGCGAAAAGGTATTGATCGGCGTGGGCGGCTGCGTGGCGAGCCAGGAAGGCGCGGCCATCGTCAAGCGCGCGCCTTACGTCGATCTGGTGTTCGGCCCGCAGACCCTGCACCGGCTGCCGGAACTGATCCGCGAGCGCCGCAAAAGCGGACAACCGCAGGTCGACATCAGCTTTCCCGAGATCGAGAAATTCGACCGCCTGCCGGAACCTCGCGCGGACGGCCCCAGCGCCTTCGTGTCGATCATGGAAGGCTGC
>JAAPAA010000150.1 GCA_012274165.1 Thiobacillaceae bacterium | reverse complement strand
TGTGCCACCAGTTCCTTGCCGCTGCCGGATTCGCCGGTGATCAACACAGTGGCGTGTGACTGCGCCAGCCGCCCGATGGCGCGAAACACTTCCTGCATGGCCGGGGCCTGACCGAGTATTTCGGGTGCGGGGACATCGCTCCCGATCAGCACGTCGCTGCTGGCATTTTCTGCCAGCGCACGCTGCACCAGTTCCAGCGCCTGATCGACGTCAAACGGCTTAGGCAGGTATTCAAACGCGCCGCCCTGAAACGCCGCCACGGCGCTATCGAGATCGGAATACGCGGTCATGATGATGACCGGCACTTTGGGCAGGCGCTCTTTCAGTGCCTGCAGCAATTCAAGGCCACTCGCCCCCGGCATGCGGATGTCGGACAACACCACGGCCGGCTGGCTGCGCTCCAGTTCACGCAAGGCATCGCTCGCCGAGTTGAACACCATGCACGGGATGTTCTCGCGCTGCATGGCCTTTTCGAGCACCCAACGAATGGAACGGTCGTCGTCAACAATCCAGACACAAGTAGATTTCGCCATGGGACTCAATTGGGTAATGGAAGAAAAATCGAAAAAACGGTACAACCCGGCCGGCTCTCACAGTCAATGGTGCCGTGGTTTTGCGCGATCAGCGTCTGCGCCACCGCCAACCCTAAACCACTGCCGCCTTCGCGTCCCGATACCAGCGGATAAAAGATCTGCCCGCGGATTTCGTCGGGGATGCCGGGGCCATCGTCGATGATATCGATCCGCATGCCCAGCTGATTGCGCCGGCTCTCCAGCGTGCTCTGCCACGCCACCCGGGTTTTGAAAATGACGGTTCCCAGGCCGTGCATGGCCTGGATCGCATTGCGCGCAATGTTGAGCGTGGCCTGAATGAGCTGCTCAACATCCGCGCTGATCTCGGGCAGGCTGATGTCGTAATCGCGCCGCAGGGTCACGCTCGGGGTTTCGGCCAGGACCAGGCTACGCACCCGTTCGAGCACTTCGTGGATATTCACTGCACCAAAACGAGGCGTCCGATGCGGCGTCAGCAAGCGTTCCAGCAACGATTGCAAACGATCCGATTCCTTGATGATGACCTGGGTGTATTCGCGCAGCGATTCACGCGGCAACTCATGTTCCAGCAATTGCGCCGCACCGCGTATGCCGCCCAGTGGATTCTTGATCTCGTGCGCCAGGTTGCGCAGCAATTCGCGGTTGGCTTCCTGCTGCAAACGCGCCTGCTCAAGCCGTGCAATGCGCAAATGCGGGTCGACCGCACGCATCTCGATCAACATGGCGTTCTGCGGCTTTTCCAGCGGCGAAATGCTGCAGCCCAGCCGGATCGGCGGGTGTCCGTTTGCCGCCACGTCGATCTCATATTCGATCACCGTTTCCTGCTGCGTGCGCGCGGTCTGAATCGCCGCCAACAATTCGAGGCTGCGATCAAACATCTGTCCGGCCTCACTCCCAACCAGCAACACGCCTGATATTCCAAGCAAGGTTTCGGTTGCCGGATTGACATACTGAATGCGATCGGATGCGTCCAGCACCATCACGCCAGTCGATAGGCAATCGAGTCCTGAGAATTCGTGGGGGGAGAAAGGCATCGTGCTCATGCACTCAATGAAAGCACTGATTGTGCCAGCGTACTAACCCGCCAGATTGACTGCCATGATCTTCCCTTGGGCTCAGGACATCTGCAGGGACGTCAACCCTGACGCGTGAAAACGGGAAACGTGGTGGGCGTTACTTCAGGTTCGCCAGTTCACGCTGGATGGAAACCACGTTCTGATCATGCTGCTGCACGCTATCGCGCAGCGCTTTAACCCGATTTAGATAGGTCGTATCGGTGGTGCGCTCGCCCGGTGAAAGCCGCTCCCCCAGCGTCAACTGGCGGCGCGCTTCAGCGGCATTCTTGCGCTCGCCGCTGATTTCATCCTGCAACACCTGGCGACGAATATCGTCACGACGCTTCTGCGTGCCTGCGTCTATACGCGGGAAATCCGCCGGACTGGGATTAGCGGATGCACGATAGCCCGACGATTTCCCGCGGGACGGCAGCGACTCAGGACCGCTCGGAATATCAATCCGTTTTGCACCTTTTTTGTACACATCGGTGAACGTGACATTGCCACCTTCATCGACGTATTTATAGATTTCCGCCTGCGCGGACGTGGCCAGAATCAGGCACAACAGGAAAGAAAAGTGGAGATTTTTCATAGCGTCGAGTGTAGCGTACCCGCTTGGTAACGGCCAAAATACGCCCATTCTGAAGTGACCTGCAAGCGTCCCTCCTTGCTGGACAACGCATAAAAAGGGCGGCCGAAGCCGCCCTTTTCCTGTTCGCGCGTTGCGCTTACAGCGAGTAGTACATCGCAAATTCGACCGGGTGGGTCGTCATGCGGTACTTGGTGACTTCCTGCATCTTGAGTTCGATGTAAGCGTCAATCATGTCGTTGGTGAATACGCCGCCACGGGTCAGGAACTCGCGATCCTTGTCGAGCTCGTCCAGCGCCATTTCCAGGCTGTGACACACCTTCGGGATCTTCGCGTCTTCTTCCGGCGGCAGGTCGTACAGATCCTTGTCCGACGGATCGCCGGGGTGGATCTTGTTCTGGATGCCGTCCAGACCCGCCATCATCAGTGCGGCAAAGCACAGATAGGGGTTGGCCATCGGATCGGGGAAGCGGGTTTCGATGCGGCGGGCCTTTTCGCTGGCAGCGATCGGGATGCGGATCGAGGCCGAACGGTTGCGTGCCGAGTAGGCCAGCATCACCGGTGCTTCGAAGCCGGGCACCAGACGCTTGTACGAATTGGTCGACGGGTTGGTGATCGCATTCAGCGCCTTGGCGTGCTTGATCACACCGCCAATGTAGTACAGGCACATTTCGGACAGACCGGCATAGCCGTTGCCGGCGAACAGGTTCTTGCCGTCTTTCCACAAGGACATGTGCACGTGCATGCCGGAGCCGTTGTCGCCGACGATGGGCTTGGGCATGAAGGTCGCAGTTTTGCCGTAGGCGTGCGAGACGTTGTGCACGATGTACTTCAGCATCTGCGTCCAGTCGGCGCGCTTGGTCAGCGTGCTGAACTGGGTGCCGATTTCGCACTGGCCAGCGGTCGCGACTTCGTGGTGGAACACTTCAACCGGGATGCCGGCTTCTTCCAGCGCCAGCACCATGGCGGCGCGGATGTCCTGCAGCGAATCAACCGGAGGTACCGGGAAATAACCGCCCTTGATGCCGGGGCGGTGGCCGGTGTTGCCGTTTTCGAATTTTTCGGCGGACGACCAAGCCGCTTCTTCGGAGTTGATTTTCACGCCGCAGCCCGACATGTCGTCGTGCCAGGTGATGGAGTCAAAAATGAAGAACTCGGGCTCGGGGCCGAAGTAAGCAGTGTCAGCCAGGCCAGTCGACTTGAGGTAAGCCTCGGCGCGCTTGGCGACCGAACGCGGGTCGCGCTCGTAGCCTTTGCCGTCGGACGGCTCGATCACGTCGCAGGTCAGGATCAGGGTGGATTCGTCGAAAAAGGGGTCGATCCAGGCCGAATTCGGATCAGCGGAGAGCAGCATGTCAGACGCTTGAATGCCTTTCCAGCCGGCGATCGACGAGCCATCGAACGGGTGGCCGGCCTCGAACCATTCGGCATCCACCAGACGGGCGGGAATCGACACGTGCTGTTCCTTGCCACGGGTATCGGTAAAGCGCAGGTCAACGAATTTAACTTCGTTGTCCTTAATCATTTTCATCACTTTGGCCACGGCCATGCTGAATCTCCTCAAGCTTAAATTAGGGTAAACGACATATTGATAAGGTACGGGCTGATCAAGGAGCAGAAACCGTGCCACACATCTAAACATCTATTTGACATTGTGCCACAAGGGCAACCTGCCGAAGCAAGCACACCCTCACAGATAGAGGCGCACTTTTTTGTAGCAAAACGAGAAATTTCGCACTAGTTTGGTGCCAATCACAAATTGCTTTGGCATGCATATACTGCAGACAATAACCGCGGAGTCAGACCATGGGACGTATCACCGAACTACTCAACGCTGCTCACACCCGCAGCCAGACACAGGCGTGGCCCTATATTGGCGCACTGCTGCCGCATGAAGCGCACGAATTGTTACACCTGGCGCCGGGCGCGCGACTCATTGATGTGCGCTCGCGCGCCGAGCTGGACTTGACCGGCACCCTGCCCGGTGCGGTGCATGTCGAGTGGCAATCCTGGCCGGGCTGGGTCATCAATCCGCATTTTTCCGTCCAATTGATGCAGGCTGTCGACCCGGAGTCGCTGCTGTTTTTCATCTGCCGCAGCGGTCATCGCTCACATCGCGCCGCAATGGCGGGTACTGAAGCCGGCTTGAACCATTGTTACAACGTGCTGGAAGGCTTCGAGGGCGATCTCGACAAGACAAATGGCCACCGTAATTCAATTAACGGCTGGAAGCAGCGCGGTCTGCCCTGGGTTCAAAGCTGATACATGACACTTGGGCGGCGCGGTTAGAATAGCGCGCCATGACTGACCGCTATGCTGTGTTCGGGCACCCGATTGCCCATTCCAAATCCCCCCTCATTCACGCTGAATTTGCCCGCCAGACCGGGCAGGACATGACGTATGAAGCCATCCTGGCGCCGCTCGATGGTTTTGCCGCGAGCGTGGCGGCCTTCATCGCGGCCGGCGGGCGCGGCGCGAATGTCACCGTGCCATTCAAGGAAGAAGCATTCAAGCTGGCGCAGCGTCTGAGTCCGCGCGCCGAACGCGCCGGCGCGGTGAATACACTGAGTTTCCATGCCGACGACATCCTCGGCGACAACACCGACGGCGCTGGACTGGTCGCCGACCTGACCCGCAACCTGCACTGCGCGCTCAACGGAAAACGCATCCTGCTGCTTGGCGCGGGCGGCGCGGCGCGCGGCGTGATCGCACCGCTACTCGACCAGCAGCCCGCCGCGCTGGTGATCGCCAACCGCACGGTCAGCCGCGCCCAGGAACTGGCTAAACTGTTTGGGAGCGGCGTCAGCGCATGTACCTTCGAAGAGGCGAACACACCGTTCGATGTCGTCATCAACGCCACCTCTGCCAGTCTGGCGGGTGAACTGCCGCCGCTGTCGCCGCGCATTTTCAGAGCGAACACGCTGGCCTACG